>NZ_JBJHZX010000008.1:0-128425 GCF_045310515.1 Candidatus Clostridium eludens
TTTACTTATCACACTTTTATTTATCACAATCATTCCGCCTTTATATATTTAAAGTTAAATATTATCCATTTATACTTTTAAATATATTAGCGATTTTACCTTTTTAATATAGAATTTTCAAATAAATCACTTACATAAACTGCTTTCACTTCTATATAACTAACCCTTTTCAGTAACATTTCTTATATTGTTTAACTTTTCTTTTCCCCCACTTAATGCATCATATTAAGAACTTATCCTCAAATAAATCCTCATATCATACTATAATCAAGAAACAACATCATACACACAAAGAATTAGTTCAAAACTCTCTGCTGGATATTATAAATTACCCAATTATCTACTCATGGACGAATCACTTTAGAAAAATCAAAGTTATTTAAGGATAAACTTTTAGTCTATACAAACATAAAGCACACAAAAAAATAGGGCAAAATGCCCTAAGCCTTTGATATCAAGCTATTTCCGCTCTATCCTTATCACACACTCAACATGTGTTTTGATAGAAAGTTGATACTAATTCGCGTTGAAATAAGATTCACGGAAAGGTATACCCCCTAACAGTAAGGGGACATAAAATTCAGGAATTTTCTAATTTAAGTATTATGTCCTCAGTGATATAGCATTGCTGTGAATCAAATCACATTTCCTTAACATAGAACATATGATAATATTGTAACTCTATGAAAGGAATGAGCAATTTGTATAATGCTTATAACACCTATCCATGTCCTTACCGTATTAATACACCAAGGTATAACTCAGACTTTTCTAATCAGTATACTCCTTTTGCTGATGAAATGGAATATAGTTCAAAATTTGATTCTACACAATCCTTAAAGGATGATCCTTTAATTAAATTGAAAGATTATGGACCTCAGCCCTTCGTAGTTAATATTAATAAAGCTACTAAGCAAAATAATACTTTCCGTACTGCTTTATGGACAGGAAAGCATCTACAAGTTACCTTAATGAGTATCAATGTCGGTGATGACATAGGTTTAGAAGTTCATCCAAATGTTGATCAGTTCATACGTATTGAAGAAGGGCAAGGACTTGTTAAAATGGGCCGCAGTAAAGATAGGCTGGATTTTCAAGCAGAAGCCTATGATGACTTTGCAATCATGATACCTGCTGGTACATGGCACAATTTTAGATGAGTTTGTAGGATTAGTCTGGTGGTGTGTCCTAACTGGCCTAACCGGATATGTAGGTCTAAAATCAGGAAATCTAAGACGTATAATTGATGGTCAACCAACTATCTTAATAAAAAAGGGAAAGATTCAGAAACAAGCTTTAACTTCAACTCACATAAACATAGATGATTTATCAATGTTACTTAGGAAACAAAGTGTATTTTCTATCACAGAGGTGGAATACGCCATATTAGAGCCAGATGGCAATTTAAGTGTACTTAAAAAACCTCAACAACAACAAATAACTAAATCAGATATGCAAATTTCCACTTCTACTTTAAACTATATGCCATCTGAGATAATTGTTGATGGCAAAATAATAAAACACAATTTAAGTGAATTAAACTTAAGTGAAGAATAGCTGAAAAATCAACTTAAACAATACAACATTGTAAATATAAGGGATATTTTCTATGCTGAAGTTCAAAGTGATGGCACATTATTTATAGATAAGAATTAATTTTTATCTTTTTTTATGTTGCATTAACATGCCCATGTGCTATATAACTGTGATGCCTAAAATATTAATGTTACCTACTATTGAGCCAAGAATAAGTAATATTAAACGAGAGTTATGCATTCGCGCTAGTTCACTTAACTAAATTGACGGTTGTTACTTACAATTCTTAAATTCATAATAACCTAGGAAAGGTGGTATGCTTAATAGATACTATTACTGGAGTAGCTTAGAGAAAACTATAGATTAAGGAATGTGAATGTAATAGCCAATTTAAATTGTGTGATCTGAAGCTAAAATTAGTACTAGAAGGAATAATTATAGGCATTTTAACTGGGTTTATAATGTGTTGTCTATATTCGCTATAAAAAAGCTTGAAAATAAAGTTATTAAAATTTATAAAACATTTTTATTAAGATTATGGTTATTACCTTTATGAGTAGTATTAATAAGTATATTAGGAATTATAGTTAAAAAAGAACCTATGATAGGTGGAAGTGGTATTTCCCAGGTTGAAGGAGTCGTTTTAAAAAAGCTTAAAACGATCTCGCTCTGGTATAGGGTTACTTTAGGAAAACTTATTGGAGGAATTACTACTATTGGACAAGGGAGCAAACTTCTCGAAAGAACGAAAATAGAAAAAATATTTAATCGCAAGTGGAACTAGTGCAGAACTTGCAGCTGCATTTAATGTACCCCCAAAACACAATTGAGCACAAAATAAAGTTGCGCAAAAATTGTACCGCTCCAATCTTGTTAATTCCCTATAAATCAATGGATACATCCATAAGCTATCAAAAATAACAGTCCTTAATTATTAAATCAAATTAATATCCTTACCTTATTATGAGCATACCAATAGCAAAAACTATATAGAATATAGCAGTGAAGGATAAGCGTTTAACTGATAAGTGATTCTTCCTTAGTGTTATGTATAAAAATAAAATAGATACAAATGTTATAATTGCCGAAAATGCTAAGCTCTTATCAAAAATCCATGGTGTAAACATAATACCCAGTGCACTTGGTACTGTAGCCTGAATCATCATAGAACCACTAATATTTGCAAGAGCTAATTTTTCTTTTCCTTGTTTAACCCATATAAGAGCATTAAGTATCTCTGGTAACTCTGTAGCTACTGGACTTAAAAATAAAGCAACAATATGAGCTGGAATACCGAGGGATATGCTAAAAGTGTCTAAATTGTGTACAAATAACTGTGAACCAATAAATATTAGCGTTAGTGAAAATAGAGTCTGAATCAGGATAATTGATTTTTTAGGATTTAGATTTTTAGGAGCAAACTTCAAAGGCTCCAGTTTTCCTTGTACTTCTTCCCTTTTTGTTCTTATTTCAGTAAAAAAGTAAAATATGTAAGCTATGATAAATAAAATTCCCAACCAAGGTTTAATTGCAAATGCAACAAATCCTAATCCAACTTTGAATATAAAAATACATAAAAACCAAAGCTGGTCACGCCCTAGCTTTTTTCCATCAACGTTAATGTGACTTCCAAGTTTTCGTTTGTTACGAAAACTAATGATACTTAATCCTACGATAGCATAAGCAAGTGTGCTTAAAACAAGAGGCCCACCAAGAGCTGCTCCAACTCCAATATCTTTTTGACTTGAGTTTGTTCCAAAAACTACAGCAATGAATGTCACAACACTTTCTGGTAAAGCCGTACCAAAAGCTGCAAGAACAGTTCCCACAGCATTTTGTGAAATATTAAACGTTCTACCCACCCATTCGATAGCATTTACGAATAATTCACAACTAAAATAAATTAAGAGTGCTGCAATAAACATTACTAAAATTGATGTTATTAGCATTTTTTCTCCTCCTTGGACAAAAATAAAAGACCATCGGCGTATTAAAAATACGCCAAAAGTCTCGTTTCACATTTTTGCGGATATTGCCAGGTTCATCACCAATATGTTGACAACATCTATTAAACTACTCCCTTTTGTAAATATACATTTATATATTATTCTAGTAAAGTATACTAGATTCATTTTGTGGTGTCAACAAGTTATCTTAGCTCTTTTAAATAAGTTTAATTTACAGTTTTTATAAATATCATAAAATAAATATAAATATAAATTAAAAATTGAATATTAAGTTTATTTTGACCAATTTTATGTATACGCAAATATGATTTTAAGCCAAAATTGACCCTGTATGGCGATTAGCTTTATTTCAAATACCCTTAAATGTATGCCAAAATCAAAAATAACAAATTCTATATTCCTTTGAATTGCTTTGAATATCTATGTTATGGTAATATATGGTGAAAATCTTTTAAAAGTATGGAATTAATCTTATTAAATTTTAAGAGTAAGAATTTTAACCAGCGTCTATACAACGTCAAGCCCAAGCACTGCACCTATCAAATCCCACCAATCAACATGAGCAATACCTCACTCTGTATAGTATTAATTCTCTGCTAGCTTTCCGATATTTGCAGAATATCTAATAAGAATACAAACAAAGGTATACCTATAATCAAGCCCCATATTCCCATGTAGTGCTGTGAAAAAATTAAAATTAAGAACACAAAGAATATAGGTAAATGTACTGATATGGACATCAATTTTGGTTTTATTATATAATTCTCCAGTAGATGTAAAACTCCAAAGATTACTAATACATCAATTACTTTAGGTATCCCTCCAAGACTAAAGGCTATTATTATAAAAGGCACAAGAGCTATAATAAGTCCTGCTATAGGTATTAGGCCTAATATAAATAACATGACGCCTAAACCTAAAACATCATCAAACCCCAAAAATAAGAGACCTATGGATGCAAGGACTGAATTTATTAGAGAAAGAATAGCCTGAACCTCCATTATTTTTCCAAAGGAATTTAAAAATTTTTTTCCTAGGTATTTGTAATAATTATAAAAATAAGCTATTTTACTTTTTTCAATTTTTCTTGCAAAGGTTACTATTTGTTCTTGTTCTAAAATAAATACTAAGCTAAGTACAAAAGAAAATAGAATATTTACACTTAACTGTTCCATTTTAAGTACCCACTTTAAAATTAAACCTCCACTCTTACTGAGATAGGTGTTTATATTGGATTGCTTTATAAGCCACATAACTCTACTGCCTAATATATTTTTATAACTGTTAACATTGAATTCTATAAGCTGTCTTCTTATAAAAAATAATTGCTTAATAACTGCAGGAATGCAATTGTAAAGAAGAAAGCATATTCCAAAAAGCATTAATATGTATATTAATATTGTCATTGCTTTCTTTTTAATTGGAAATATTTTATGTATAGACCTATAGATAAAGCTAATTGACTTGTAAAATAAAAAAGAAAAAACAAAAGTTAAAAGAACTAATGTAAGCATGGTATTTATAAAATAGAATAAAATTATTAATAAAAATATTGCAAAAAGCTTTTTTATAAGATCTTCTGTAAAAACTTTCTTAAATAAATCCATTGAGTATACATCCTTTTGTTAAAATTAAAAAATTTATATTTATTATGATTATTATAAGTTTTTTGTATTAATTGTACAAGATAAAATTACCTTTACGATAGGGTTAATGCCAGTAGTATTATATCAAGTACAAGGTAGATAGATATATTAGGTTATTACAAAAACATTAATTAAACAGAATAAATTTAATGCCTAGTATTTTATATAAACATATAATTATCTGTCCCAATAATAATTTGTTTATGGTATTATTTAGTTAAGTCGTAGAGGTAAATTAATGCGTCTTAACTCCTTTTAAAAAAAATTATTCTTTATTAAGGAGATTGAACAGATCTCCTTCTGTAATCTTATTCAAATTCTTACTTTGCAGAATCAAAGTAACAGATATATGTACATCTACGAACTGACTTTTAAAGCTATAAAGTTTCCTGGTGGTTAACTTTTTGAACTAAAGTAAAGTCAAAATCCATTTACTATGTTCGCAAAATGCAGTTTAATATTAGTAGTGGTGATGATACTTTTGTTTTTATAACATAGAAAGGAAGTTAATTACTATGAAAAAAATTATTAATTGGAGATTCTTTTTTGTTTTACTTACTTCCAGCATAATGGTAACAATTTTGATACAGCCATTTACGCTCGCACTTAGCCCAACGCTGGCAAAGATTTTCACCCCGACCATTTTCATCAAAGAAATTATCCAAGCAATTATAGAATTTTCATTTGTTATCTTTTTGGGATTGTATCTATCTAAACGTATCGGGTTTGGTCTTCCAATTCTGGAAGGTGTGTTGAAAGGTAATAATCAAGATAATCAAGGTATAAATTTCAAATCTATACCTTGATTATCTGTTGGAATGGGTATTCTGGGAGCTATACTAGCAATATTGCTAGGGTTGACGTTTCTGGACCTTTCAATCTCCCTTTTGAAATCGGAGATGTCCGTGGCCACTTGGAAGGCATTGTTGGCGCCATTTTATGGTGGGATAGCCGAGGAAATTACGTTTAGGATGTTTTTGATGACCTTTTTCATATGGGTTTCATCAAAAATTAAAAAAACAAAAGAAGGGCATCCGACCGATATCGGTATCTGGCTTTCTATCATTCTATCATCTGTTTTATTTGGTCTCGGACATTTAGGAATAACAAGTGACTTAGCCACTATAACCTCGGCTGTTATTCTTAGGGCGGTTTTAATGAACGGTGTTTTAGGTATAATTTATGGCTGGCTTTACTGGAAAAAGGGACTGGAGTCTGCTATGATAGCTCATTTTTCATCCGATATTGTATTGCATGTAATTACTCCACTTATAGCCTCATTGTTTATATAGAATGTTTATTTAGTATATCCTAATTTTAACTGTGTTATGGCTGTACCACTGAACATTAAAGTAGATAGAAATTTGTTAAGTATAATTAATATTGGTAGGGGTGATAGTAATTATGAGAGAAATAAATATTGCAAAAGTTATTATAACAAAAAGAAAAGAAAAAGGTGTGACGCAGGATGAGCTTGCAGAGTATGTCGGAGTATCGAAAGCTTCCGTTTCAAAATGGGAAACCGGGCAAAGCTATCCCGACATTACATTTCTTCCACAGCTTGCGACTTATTTTAATATTAGCATTGACGAGTTGATGGGATACTCTCCTCAGATGACTAAAGAAGACATCAGAAAGCTGTATCACAAGTTTGCAGCACAATTTGCCACTGAGCCTTTTAACAAGATAATAACAGAATGCAGAACAATTATTAAAAAATATTATTCTTGTTTTCCGTTATTATTGCAAATGGTTATATTATTTGTAAATCATTTCATGTATGCGGGGCATCAGGAACAGCAGGAGGAAATTCTGCGCGAGGCAACAGAATTATGTATCAGGGTCAGAACGGAAAGCGGTAATATATGGCTCACTAAGAAAGCTATATATATGCAATCCATCTGCTACTTAACGCTGAAGGAACCGCAGTCAGTTCTTGATTTGTTTGGTGAAAACATAAGGCCGAATCTACCAGAGGAACCATTGATTTCAAAGGCATACCAGCTCATGGGTAAAACAGTCAAGGCAAAAGAAGTAATGCAAATCAGCATATATCAGCATTTGAAGATGACATTGGACTCTATGCTGAACTACCTACTCTTATGTGAAGATAATATGAATAAAGCCGAAGAAATATTAAATCGTACATTGTCACTTGCGAAAATCTTTAATATGGAAAAACTCGATCCCAATATGGTTATATTGCTTTATGCTTCTGGAGCAAAGGTATACTGCATAAACGGCTATTATGAAAAAGCGGTTGACATGCTTGATAAATACATTGATGTTTGCATTAAGAGATTTTTCCCCTATATACTTCATGGAGATTCATTTTTTGATTCTATAGACGATTGGTTATCAGATATGGATTTAGGTGCGGAGGCTCCCCGCAGTAAAGAGGTCATTAAAGAGAGTATGATGCGCGAAATACTAATGAACCCTGTTTTTTCGGTACTCGAAGAAATGCCAAAATATAAAAGCATCATTCAAAAATTCAAAAATTTCATGGAGCAAAACTAAAAAGTTGAAAAAAACAGGTAATTATGTTCATGCTGAATCAAAGGTTCATTTAATAAAAAATATGTAAGGAGGAAAACTCAATGTTGGTTGTTACAACTGAAAATATTGTAGGGTACAAGGTAAAGGAAGTAAAAGGTGAAGTTTTTGGATTAATTGTAAGAAGTCGCGGTTTAGGTGGAAACATAATTGCAGGATTAAGAAGTCTTGTAGGCGGTGAAATTCATGAGTACACAGCAATGCTTGAAGATGCACGCAAACAAGCAATTGACCGTCTTGTTAAAAATGCAGCTGCAATGGGAGCGAATGCGGTAGTAATGATGAGATTTGACTCCAGCGAGATTGGCCAGAATATGAGTGAAGTACTAGCATTTGGTACTGCAGTTGTAATTGAGAAGGAATAACATGCATAGAATATTTGGTATTTATGTATTTGTTGAAGTAGGATTTATAATATTTGCTGTAATTTCCTTAGTATTTTGGGACAGAAGATATCGAAAAAACCATGGATTAAATATTCCTCCTGGATTTAAGAAAACAGAAGAGATAACTATAGACCCTAACAATAATAAAAGGTTTAGAGTTTATTATAATCCTAATACTGGAGAGAGATTTTATCATGAAGAAAAATGATGACAGCTAAATTTTGACATAAATCTATAGCGAAATGTTCGAAATTAAAAACATATTGTTTAGTATTTTGATTCTCAATTAAAGGAGGTAAACTTATGGTTGATGAAAAAATCGTTATAGGTGCTGGAACAAAGCATCCGCTTAATGGAATATTGACTATTCCTGATGAAACTGATGGATTGCTTCCTGCGGTTGTATTAGTTCATGGCTCTGGCCCAAGCAGCATGGATGAAAAAATAGGAAATAATTACCCTTTCAAAGACCTTGCTGAAGGTTTGTATAAAAAAGGAATTATAGTGTTGCGTTATGACAAAAGAACACTGGTATATGGCAAAGAAATGAAAAATGATACAGGATTATCGGTAAGAGAAGAAACCATTGAAGATGCCATCCTTGCAGCCGATTTCTTACGAAAAGATTCACGTATTAATTCAAACAAAATATTTATTATAGACCATAGTTTGGGTGGGATGTTAGCTCCACGAATCGATGCAGAAGGCGGAAATTTTGCTGGAATCATTATTATGGGCGGGTCTCCACGTAAATTTGAAGAAATTCTTATGGACCAGAATAATGATGTTTTATATTCGTTAAATAAGTTTTTGAAAATGATTGCTAAGAAACAAATAGCAGCATTATCATCCAAGTTTAGTAACATCTATAACCTAAGTGATAGAGAAGCAAAATCAACGCTAGTTTTTAGGAAACATACCAGAGCCTACTACTTCAAAGAAATGGGGAAACATCCATCTATTAATTATCTCAATGCATTGAATAAACCAGTATTTATTTTGCAGGGAGATAAAGACTTCCATGTATCAGTAGAAAAAGATTTTGGTGGTTACAAAAAGTTATTGGGTAATATGCCAAATGTAACATTTAAACTTTATACGAACCTGAATCATTTGTTTATGCCTGCTGTCTATGGAAAGATACTAAAAATGAAAGAAGAGTATAAGATTCCTCAGCATATTGATAAACAAGTTATAAATGACATTTCAAATTGGATTTTTTCAATTTAGGAAATATTAATAGGAGTATTAGAAAGCGAATTTTGGTTATTTCACATTATTCTTAAAAAGCGAAACTATCTAAAACCCATAATACCGTTGGTTGTGGGTTCGATTCCTACTGCCCCTGCCAGAATAAAGCCTGTAGAATCAATGGTTCTACGGTTTTTTATTTTTCGTAAAAATAGGTTGCATACCTAAATTGGGTTCTATTTGGGTACTACCATAATAAAAAATTACTAAAAAACAATATAAATTACCACAAGAATTAAGATATTTTTATAACTGTTTTTTAGTTTTATTACTTTGATTATTAAATAAATTTTCTAGTTTATCAGCAGCCTCCACATCTGCTTTTTGCAAACTATGTGAGTATATGTCTGTATTTGCTTTTATTTTTTTGTGATATCTTATCATCATTCATAATGGATTCATTATGTTTTCTGATAAACTGTAGAAACCATTTACTTATTGTACTTGGGAATATAGGCTTCCATCAATTGCAGTAAATAAAGCGTCACATGCCATAAGTTTCCTAGCTTTAATTTTTCAGTGTTCTGCCACCTTTTATATTCCTTTAGTAAGGTTATAGCGGTTCATTTTCTATTAGTTGAAGAACATATGCGGTCTCTTCTATATTGAAATGTCTAGCTTCTTTTTTCTCAGCTTTAGGTGCTTTTAAACGTAAAGCTGGATTATTCAAAATAAATCTCCACTGTATAGCAGTAGCAAGTATACTTGAAATTAACCTGTGGTGATGTAATATAGTTCTTTCGGACAATCCTCCAGATTTACCATCATTTCTGATACCATCTTCACGTAGATTGTTATAAAATTCAGTTATATGAGTTGGTTGCAATTTATTTAATTTGATATGTCCAAGAGCAGGAAGATACGAGTATTTAATAATTCTTTATAGCGATATAAAGTTTTTGGTGCAAGATCCGCTTCTTCATAATCCTCTAACCACTTTTTTATGAACCCTTCAAATGTAATTTTACCGCTATCTAAATAAATCCCCTTCTCTATCTCATCTTTAAACAATATCCATTGTTTATTAGCTTCTTCAAACTGTTTACCAGGTTTTATATGGAATAAATTTATTGTCTTACGTTTTATTATCTTTTTGCCCTGCTTATTATATCCACAAGACACTGTAGGTCTATATGAGTTATCCCCTCGTTTTTCTATTGATAACATGTATTTTCCCCCTTTCCATAAAATATTTATAGGTATTATATAATTTAAAGTATTACCTACAATAAGTTTAATTTACTGAAATCAATTTCAAGGGTATCGTATATGCTAACTTTTATAATATCTTTAAAAGTATATACTTTGGGAGCTGCATATTGATCATTTTTATCAAGCTTATAAACCAATATAGATTCTTCCATCGGGTTCACTATCCAATATTCACGCACTTTGTATTGGTCATATAGATTTAATTTTCTTATATAATCATTATTGGGATTATATGGTGATACTACCTCTATTATCATATCAGGGGCACCAATACAGCCCTTATCATTCAATTTATCCCTATCACATATTACCGATATATCAGGCTGGACAATGTTCTTACAGTTATCAAGGCTTTCATCATTAGCGAGAAATACATCAAATGGAGCTGCATATACTTCACACAGCCCATTATTAGATTTAATATAGCTATTTATTATTGTGGAAAGTTCCATAATAATTTTTTGATGTATTCTTGATGGAGCTGGAGCCATAGAATATATTTTACCTTCTACAAGTTCAATACGTTCATTTTCAGGATAATTTATGTAGTCAGCATAAGTATAAGTTTTGTTTTTAGCTGTGTTATCCATTGAATTTTACCTCCCTTTTTTACTAGAATATGTTTTCCAGTTTAATCGATAAATCCTTAAATATACTGGACTTAACCACATCATCCTTTGAATAGGCCATAGGTTCCGTATAAGCTCTTAAATTTTCATCATACACATATATATCAACTGTCTTACTTTTAGGCCTTACAATCCAATACTCAGGTAATTTAAACCTCATATATAAATCCATCTTTTTAATGGTATCTTTTGCAGCGGTTGAAGGAGAAAGAATTTCAATTATCAAAGTAGGAATGCCTTTGTAATTGCTGCTGGTAAACTTTGATTTATCACAAATTACCATTAAGTCCGGTTGAACTATGTCAGTTCTATCTCCACTATCATTTTCTAAAACTATATTCAAAGGAGCAGCAAACGGTTCACATTCTTTATTTTTAAAATAATTTTTCAGTTCAAAAAATATATTTCCTGATATTCTTTGATGCTCAGGTGTTGGTGATGCAAGCAAATATATTTCGCCATCTATAAATTCAGCTCTTTCGGTATCTTTAGTTAACTGTAAAAACTCGTCATAAGTATGTTTTTTAGATTCAGGTAACATAGTTTTATTCCTCCTTCTAAAATAATTTATAATAACCTCTTATTTTGTCTTATAGTATAGTTACTTTGAATAATTCCATAGTAACTACTTTTAGTTATCTTTAGAGCAGATTTAAGATTTGAGCCTAATATTTTGATTTAGAATTAAAGTATTGCTTTGTCATTCACTCAGGACTTTTCTTTAGTACGATATATAGGAAACTCTAATGTTACTTTTTAGAGTGTTCAACAAATATATTTATACTCAAATCAAATTTTTTACAATATTCATCTTCAAGGTCTTTTAACATTGAAGAAACCTTTTCACTAATATGAGGTATACTTCGTATTTTACGAGAAAAGTTTAAAATTTCTCGAAAATACTCATTAGGATTTATAATACCATTTTGTAGATCCTCTCTCATTGAATTACGATCTACAGAATATCTAAAGTTATTATTCTGAGATAATTTTACAATAAAGTCTGCAAAATAAATTAGGTTAGAAACAACATCTATTAAAACTCCAAATATTTCATCACGATTAACTTTTATATGGGCTTGATAATAGCTATTTAAAACTTCATTTAATTTAGAGGTATGTTCATCTATTATTTTTTTTACTTCAGTGTGATATTTCTGCATTATATCTGTTTCTATAGGAGTGCTAAAACGTCCTAATTCAACTCCTTCTTTAGCAAGTTCTATTAAATTTTCGTCAGTTCGGGTTAGAAAATCACTGTCGCCAGTAAGGTAATCCGCTGTAACACCAAAAAAGTTAGCTATTTTATTTAATGTAGTGATATCTGGTTCTTTTCCACTCTCAAATTCTAAAATTTCTTCTATTGAAATTTCTAGGGATTTAGCTAAATCATCTCCATTTATATTTCTATCTTTTATTAACTGATTTAACCTTCTGCCAAATATTTCGCTATTTCCTATCAATTCAGTAACTGATACGTTGAGAGCTTTTGCCATTTTATCTATGGCATCTAATGGTGGATTAGTATCATTATTTTCATATTTTCTTACTGTAATTTCAGACTTTCCTATATTTTCTGCAAGCTGTTTTTGAGTTAATCTTTTTAGCTTTCTATACTTTTTAATATTTTCTCCAATATTCATAGTATCCTCCCATTATCATCATTATATCACAATAGATAATTAGGTTATATATTATGGAAAAAAATATATTGAATCATACAATTACATTATCTATAATAAAATTAAAAGATAATGTAATTATCGCTTTTAAAGAGGTGATTATATGAATACTGGATTAAGATTAATGGTGGATAAAAGGCATTCGAACTTATTAAGAGATATAAAAACTTATATAAACCAGATGAAAGAAGCTAATAAAATGACTAGTGTTAGCAGTAGTTAAAGAAATGGAAGATATTAAATTTCTTGTAGATTCTGATAGGCAGGTAATGAAGGAAACTATTTTAATTGAACTAGGAAGGCTTGAAAATGAGGAAGACATAAAAATTACAGCTAGGTATATATATGATACCATTAGAAACAGGAAGTTAACAGCCCACCAATGAGTAAATTTTATAAGACTTGTAAGGTTATATTTCTGGAAGCTGCATGAAATAAAGATGCTGGAAGCCGAGTGTATAGAACCTGACAGGAATAATAAAGCCATTGATACAATTAATTTGGGGTATAAGTACTTGATTTAAATATAAAGAATCCCATTAATTAAAGCAATAATGATGGGATTCCTTTATGTAAAATTTTTTTGATGACTCCGATATTATCGTAACCAAAAGTTCTTAATAAATTATTTTAAACAGTACCCTACATTTTTACTAGTGTCTCCCTGATATAATAAGATTAAATTTGATATGTTTAAACTCTTGGGTACTTTAAACACAATGTAAGTTTCTTTGGGAATATTAGGACTTACTTTATCATATTCACCAAAAAAATTTTTATCATTTGCGTATATACCCTTGGCTTGATTTGCTGTCTTCCCACCTTCATCATTCATTTCGTACTCTGTTTTATCCTTAGTATCTTTTAGTGATAAATCATTTGTGGTATAGTCAGCTACATCAGTTCCCTCATTTATCATTTGTAAATGTACAACTATAAATTTTTGTTGTGTAGATTTGTTGTTTGAAGCATCTCCACTTTGTGTTATATCAGTTTCCAGTACATCTAATACTTTTATACTCCATATACCCGACTGCCCTTCTTCCCCTAACTTGTACAGCTTTTCCTTAGAGTCATTGGTTGTTTGGGCTGTTGTTAATGTTCCATTTGCCACTTTAGTATTTGCAGGATTATTAGCTGAATTATTTCCTAGCAAATATCCTATAACAAAAATTATAGCAGCACATATAATTTGAATAATAATTTTTTTTTTCATAGCATCCCCTCTTTTTTCTTAAGACTAATTATATAGCTTTATGATATAACATGCAATAAAGATAAATTACTGAAGATTATGTATTATATGTGTTAAGCCATTCAATTGATTTTTTAGGAGTAATTTTATGGTATAATATAGTCAAAAGCACATATTGGAATTACCCTACAATTCATGGGTGGAAATCGATATATTCAGGTATGGTAAGATTAGTGAATCCATTATTGGGCTGAATTTGGTTCCGTGCTTTTCATTTTATGACAATGAAGGAATTATTCATAGGATATAAGGTTTAATCCGCTCACAGCAAACTATTAGATAGAATATTACCGTAAAAGATAAATTGATATTGATTGAAGGTTGGGCAAGAGATGGGCTCACTGATGAATAAATAGCAAAGAATTTAGGTATTCATGTTGCTACATTATATGAATATAAAAAGAAGTTGTTTCAGATACTACAGCACAGATATTCTGGTTGAAAAATAGAAAACCTAATAAGTGGAGAGATAAGCAAGACATAGATCATACTGAAAACATAGGCATAAAAAAGCTTGAAGATTTCTTTTAAAATGGCTTAACATTAATCGCTTAAGCCGTTTTTTAATGCTTAATCTTACCGATTCAAATTTAGCGAAGTTAGTAAGTTCATAGACAATTTCAAATAAATTTGACTTAACTTTGTTAAAAGTATATTAAGATAGTGAAGTTATAAGTAAAAATTTAATATTAGAAAAAATGATAAAAACCTGCCGATACATACCAACGGCAGATTTATGCTAGGAAGATGATTTTTTATATTTATAAGCTTCACAGCCCCATTCATCAAGAGAGTGTAAAACAACGATGAGTTTTTGACTAAGCTCTGATAATTCATATTCTACTCTCGGTGGAATCTCATTGTATTGATGGCGAATAACAAGATTGTCTCTTTCAAGTTCTTTTAAATTTTTAGAGAGCATCAGACTGGATATACCATCAACTTTCCTCTGTAGGTCATTAAATCGGATAACTTCATTTTGTAATATAGTCCATATGATTAAGAGTTTCCATTTGCCGCCTATAGTATCCATAGCATACCTGACATAACAATCTTCCATAAAAGTAACCTCCATTACTTATATAAATATTAGTGACTAAATATTTCTTGCGTACTTGTTGATTTATATGTTACTCAATATAATAAGGTTAGTCAATAGTTAATTGATTTTAAAAAAACTTTGTATTTAAAAGGAGATCTATAAAATGTCAAAGGTTGTTATTTTTAAAGGCAGTCCAAGAGAAAATGGGTATACTGCAAAATTGTTGCAACAAGTAGCAAATGGAGCTAAATCCAAGGGTGCTGAGGTCATTGAATTTGATTTAAATGATTCTGGAATTCGTGGTTGTCAGGGATGCTTCTATTGCCGTACGCATGATGGTTGTGCTATTAAAGATTATCTTCAGCCAATGTATGAGGTTATTAATGAAGCAGATGCTATTGTATTTGGTTCTCCAATTTATTATTATCAAATTACAGGTCAAGCAAGAGTTTGGCTAGATCGCACATTTCCAATGGTTGGAGATAACTTTGCACCGAGACATCCTGGTAAAAAGCTAATAACTATATTTGCTCAAGGAAACCCAAATCCTCAAATAGGTGAAGAGGGTATTAAATTTGTTACTAATATTCTTGAATCATATGGTTGGAAATTGGAAGATAGTATTCATTACTGTGGAACTAATGATCCTGATTTAGCAGTGTTTGAGGAGTTATCTTTAAGAGCATTTAAGGATGGGGAAAACCTAATTGGATAAATTCCCAGAAAAAATATTAAATATAATAATCATATAAATTTATTTAACGAAACAATTTGAATTTATTTTAGACATAAAAAAATAAGTGCCTCATTAAAAGCACTTATTTTTTCATATTGATCTACATAAATATTTTCTTATGGGGGAATGTTTCGTTATTTTACATTATATGTATCCTTTGTATTATTCACCAGCATCAATAATATTATACAAATACTCGGTTTAATTTTTTGTAACAAAAGGCACCTAGCTTTTAACTAGATGCCTTATACAACATATAATACTAATTTCATTTGCAGTTACCCACATGGGGATTCCAAAACTATCATTTAAAGTAGCAGCAACAGCATTTGTCTGAGTAGAACATCCTATTCCAAAGACAGCACCAGGTCCTCCTAAATGCTGTTGCAACACCAATTATATTACCTGTACCTATAATAGATGCTAAAGCAGTACTAAGAGCACTAGATTGTGATACATCTCCTTCACTATCTGGATCTTTAAGTAACAGATAGTTTAATTCCTATAAAAATTAATTATATTGTTAATTTCGCATCAAATAAACTCATGTTTATCAATAATTCACATGATAGCACTGTTCATATTTTTTTCATGATTCTCTAAAATACTCTTATTTTCTTACAATATGGAATTAACTATAATGTATATTAAATAATCCCAACAAAAATATAGTGGCCCATTAATGCCACTAATAAACTACTTCTGGTGTATAACATTAATTCTTTTAAAATTGATTGATAAAAGTTATAATTTATAATATAGATAATATATCAAGTGATTCTTAGGTTCAGGTGGAGTTTGCTTATGAGAAATACTTTTCTCCATCTGAACCTTAGAAGAACTTATCCAGGTGCGTAACAGTGCTTATCCCCCACTTTGAAGAAGGTAGGGTTAGCAATGGTAGCGTTCGGATAAAATTACTTAGAGGGTGGATTTATGGATGAAAAAAAATTGGAGTTTACTATATTTTGCATTGAAAGTTTAGCATAAAAATTAGGAATAAGTGCGAAAGAAGTATATAAAATAATCAAAGGTACAGATACTTTGAGTAACCATATTATTCCACATCATGAACCATTACACTCTCAAAGCAAAAATATATAGTAGAGGATTTAATAGAGGTGTTAAGAGAAAGGAGAGCATTGAGTTGATAGTATATCATGGTTCTTATTGCATCGTAGATAATCCCCATGTACCTTTCTTTATTTTCCAGATATTTAAATTGTCTTTAATATAGAATAAAGTATACAAAGGAGGTAGAAAGAAAATGTTGGAAAAAAAGTTGAAATCAATATTTAAAGGTGTTAAGGTTATAGCTCCAAAGGATTTAGGGGAAGACGCAATTTATAACATAGTATGCAATTTATTAATATCTTATAATTTGGAATTAAATATTGTTGATTTTGATTGCAAAATGATTTACAAGAGAGGTTATCAGTATAAAGAGGTTTGGGATGATGATTATGTTATGAGCTTTACAATAGTAAGCCAGCATAAATACACTGTTGATACAGAGGATGAAGAAATAGAATTTTGCGAATTTGCCATAGAATGTTAATATTATAGTGGAACATTAGATTCAATGTTCCACATCTTTAACAACGGTATCTTAAATCAAATTTTTTAATGTATTTTTCACTTTCTGGAGAATTTAAAAAAATATAGTTCTGCATTCTGTTATCAAACGTTAAAATTACCCAATTCTTCATATCTAATGCTCTTAATATAAACATATCTAACATATCATTTTTTTTATATTTTGCACTCTCTTTCATCCACTTTTCAAATAATATCCCTATATACTCAATTTGATGTCTGGTAAAACAACTATTTTCTCCCCATATATCAATAGCATCTTGTTTATGCTCTTTTATAAATTCAGTGTAATTTAAATCTTCAAATTGTTTTATAAGCTTCCCTATGCCATCATTCACATTACCAGGGTTTTCCTCAATGATTCCATAATCTCCACTATTTCTATAAATTTCAATAAGTTTTTTGCACACTACGTTATCAGAGGGTTCCATATTTTCATGATTTGCCATAAGCAATTCTAAAAAAAGTGAAAAAACTCGACTTTGTTGGTACAATATATTATTAAACTCATCTTTAACGCATTTTTCTGCATACTCATCTTTTTTTGAATCTTTACCTTTAAAATATGCCTGTCTCAAAATTTTTTTGAATTTAGAACTAAGAATTTTCAAATATTCTGCAATTCTATCTTGTAATAATACATCAAATGCCTTGAATTTTATATCATTTTTTTTATCTTTAGGTAAATTTCTAAAAGATTCGTTTAGACTTTCTTCTCTCTCAAAGTAAAAAATCACATACAATCTTAATTGCAAAAGCAAAATATCTGTAGCAAATTGTGACTCTACATCAACTTTTTTGCTTATATAATCTTTAACAAGTATTTTTAATAAAGACTCCTTTGCTGTCACCAATGTGTCAAGATCTTTCCTTGTAATATCACTTATTCCTAAATTAACTATTCCAATGTTCTTTTTTCTAATATAATCAAGTAAACCTGCAAGTCTATTTAAGTTTCCTGAGCTGAAAAATGTAATAATCTCATATAATGTTACGTTTGATATATGAATGTCATGATTATAATTTAAAAGTACGTTTCTCAATCTAGTTTCATTTATTACTGAATTGGTATCTATTCCAAGTCTATTTCTTCCATAGAGACTATAAAAGGCATTCGTATCTAATATAAAATTCATCTATTTCCCCCCTATTTCCTTTTTTGATTAGAACAACCGGAGCTACGCTTGCTCTTCCATTATTTAAGGAATATTTATCTTCAATCAACTTGTAAATCCACGAGAATCAAAATTATTTGAGGATCAGCTCTTATTATACTATTTCCATATTGTTAAATGTATTCATGGTAGTACAAGAATTCATACTATCATGAATACTTATAGTGTATGGGTACATTATCCATCCACATAAAATATTTTATAAATTAGTTGGTATATCTATAATGATATCTACTTCAATTAAACTACTATCTTCCTCAGATATTATTAACTTACTATTGCTAATTTGTTCATCTTTTCTTCCTTTTGACTTATATATATTTTTTATGACAACTTCTATAGGAGCAGTATAATTAAAATTATCGATAATGGAATTTATTAAATCTTTCAATACTTCACCTCCAAATATATGCTAGAAGGGTATATTAAATTTATTAAAGAACCAATCATCATCATGTATACGGCGCTTAAAATAATCTATACGTTGATCATAAGTATTGCTCGCAGTTATTTTATTAAAAATAATTTCAAAGCTAGGATAATCCTGTAGTGGCTTCATTAATTTACGAATTCTATTTTCATTAAAATGGCTAAATGCCATACGTAATTTATTATAATGAAATTCAGTTAAGTCAACGTTATATGGTTGTATTTTTCTAAATTTATGACCAATTTTAACAGCAGGATGTACAAAAATTTTATATCCAAAAAGCCAAAGCTTTACTGATAGTTCTACATCTTCAAAGCCCCAGCTATGGAAGCCATTATCAAATCCCCCTACTGCGTCAAAGACTTCTTTTCTTATAGCCATACATCCGCCTGGAGCCAGTGGAACCTCTTTAATATTCACTGGCTTTTTCAACCAATATGTTTCAAATTTTTCATTCCAAGTTTGACCATAGCCTACAGGACTATCTGGAGAAAAATGTCCAATACCTGGGCATACTACACTTATATCCTTATTATTAAGAGCCTTTAATAGTGTGTTAAGCCAGTTTGGTTTCATAGTAATATGGGCATCGCAAAAGACTAATATTTTTGCCAATGGTACAAAACTTGCACCTAGATTTCTCGCTGCTGCTGCTCCTATGCCCTTTGTTTCAATAAACATTACATTTTGGTATCTTTTAAAAGGATTTTTCAAAAACTTACAGCAATTATCATTAGAACCATCGTCAATAATAAATATATTTGATATATTGTTCGCTTCAGTTCTAAATAAAAATTCCAAAGTTTGTTTAATATAAATACCTTCATTTTTACATGGAATAATAATAGCTACTTCATATTTTTTCATATTATCCATAGTAACCTACTCTTCAAAATCACAATTTTCATGTTTATACTCTACAATATCGTAAGCTTCTTTATCATAAACTTCAGGTTCACGGGTACCTTTAATAGTTTCCATTGAAGGCTTTTTCATGAAACAATCAAGATATAATATTTTTAATATAAGTTTATCTCCAGGATATACAGGTCCTAAAAGAAATTGTCCGTTTTCATCTGCTATAGCATTACCAATGGGTTCTAAATCAGATGTTGTTTCAGGGTCAGCAATAGCATGTTTTAATTTGAAAAACTTAACTACAGAGCAAGGAGCAGGCTTTCCATCAGGAAAACGAACTGTTCCAAGTATTACTCTTCTATAGTCACGTTGTAAGAAAAAATCCATGTCTAATTGATCAATACTTGATTTTTCATCACCGTCTGGAACATCAATAACAAAGCGGTTTATTTGATAATCCATACCTTACACTTCCTTTATATTTTTTATAACATAATTAACATCTTCATCTGACATGCCAGGATAAAGTGGAATTGTGATAATATCCTCATACAACTTTTCTGCAATTGGACAAAGTCCTTTTGAGTATCCTAGAGACTGATAATAGGGATGATAGTAAACTGGAATATAATGAACGTTTACTCCAATATTTAAATCTAAAAGTTTATTAAGTATCTCTTCTCTACTTTTTCCTATAGCTGAAAGATTAAATTTCAATATATATATATGATAGGAAGATTTCGTATGTGAAGCTTGATAAGGGATAGTAATTTTATTTTTAAAAGCTCTTTCTGAGAAGGCTTTATCATATAGAACAGCTATTTCACGTCTTCTTTTAATAAAGTTATCCAATTTGTTAAGTTGAGAAATTCCTAAGGCTGCTTGCAAATCACTTAAACGATAATTGTAGCCTAAAAACTGCTGCTCATAATACCATTTGTCATGAGATTTATCCATAAGAAGTTGTGGAGAACGTGTAATGCCGTGGGTCCTAAATAGAATGAGTTTTTCATAGAACTTAGGATCATTTGTACAGATCATTCCTCCTTCAGCTGTCGTAATGTGTTTTACAGGATGAAAGGAAAAGGTAGTCATATGGGCTATGCTTCCGGTCTTATGCCAGATTTTCTTTGAATCCATTATCTCAGCACCAAGACTGTGGGCTGCATCTTCAATAAAAATTAAATTACGTTTTTCGGCTAAATCTTTAATCTTAAATAGTTCTGCTGGTTGACCTGTAAAATCCACTGCTATAATTGCTTTAGTCTTATTTGTAATCTTTTTTTCTATTTCCAAAGGGTCTATATTATAGGTATGGGAATCAATATCAGCGAATACAGGCTTTCCTCCAAGGTAAAGGATGCTATTGGAAGTAGCAGCAAAGGTCATAGGTGTAGTAATAACCTCATCATCATCACTAATATTAGCGGCATAACAGGCTGCATGCAGAGCAGCCGTTCCATTTGCTATACAAACAGCATATTTACATCCTACATAATCTGCTACCTTTTTTTCGAATTCATGAATTTTGGGTCCAGTGGTTAGAAAATCACCTTTTAATACTTCTAAGACTGCTTGAATATCTTGTTCATCAATATATTGATGTCCATAGGGTATATAGGGGTGCTTCATTACCTTCACCTTCTTTAATAAAACTTATAATATTCTGTTATATATCGGTAAGCTTCACCCGTCCTTATAGTTGGTGGAGTAATAGATCTATTAAGAACAATATTTTCAAAAGCATATATAACATCATTAAATCCAAATTGTGCTCTAATAAAAGCAGTACTAGAGTATCTGGGATTAATTTCAAAAATAAAGGGCTCGGAACCATTCTGTTTCCGTAACTGAATATTAATGGAACCAGTTATATTTAGTTTTTCTGCAACACTTTTGCATAGTTCTTCTATTTCTTTATCAAAGATTACCTTTACTTCATAGCTCATTCCATCTTTTATGGTTCTTTCAAGAGTAATCACATATATTTCATCGCTAAAACAATCTTTGTACACTCCATTAGTATACTCAGTTCCATGAATATACTCTTGAAGCATGAAGCTGCTGTCTAGATTAGTAATATCCTCAAATTCTTTACGGTTTTGAATTATGTGAAGATGCTTTGAGCCACAATCAGAAGTTTTTTTTAATACAAAGGGATATTTAAACCCTTTTAATAGGTCCTCTTTTGGTGTTGATTCATTATATAAGACTGAGTATGAGTAGGGAAAGTTATTATTTTTTAAAATCTCCATTGTTTTGTATTTATCGCGACAAATGTTGATTACATGCAGTGGAGGAATGGCAATACGACAACGTATTTCATCATCTAATTCATTAAAATGATCACAGATATACAAAAGCTCCTGTTCACTACAAATATAAATCAGGTCAATTGAATTATGAAGAGAAAACTTATTTATTAATTCTGTAAATAATAAGCTTTCAGCTTTAGGAACAATATGAAAGCTATCACAAAATAGAGGGTGCAGCACATAGTTTCTACAATCTGTCCCCCAAACTTTTATATTATAGTTTGTATTACGCAAGGCTTTGCAGACTGCTTGACCCAGATCACCTCCAACAGAGGTAACTAAAACATTATACTGTGTCATAATAAATCCTTCCTTTATGATGTGTAAAAAACCTAAAGGTAGTTACACCCAAAATTAATTACAATCAATACAACTGAAGTTATATTACTTCTAACAATATAGTATATGTAACTTAATAAATTTAGTGTGCATACACTAATGTTATAACTCACCCAAAATTATGGAAATTGCCTTGTACTATATATTTTACTGTGTTATATAGAATACTGGGGGAATTTGTAATGGAAAAGATTTTAGTAATAGCAGCACATCCAGATGATGAAATTTTAGGATGTGGTGGGACAATAAAAAGACTTATTAAAGAAGGGAATGAAGTATATTCATTAATTTTATCTGACGGCACTACCTCAAGGCATGACAATATGAATACTGAAGTAATGGAAGAAATTAAGATAAGACTTCAAGATAGTTTATCAGCAAATAAGCTTATAGGATATAAAGAAACTTTCTTTTGTCAGTTTACTGATAACAGCTTTGATAAGGAAGGTTTCTTAACTATTGTAAAATTGGTTGAAAAGTATGTTTCTCAAATTAAGCCTTCTATTATATTCTCACATCATTATGGAGATTTAAATATTGATCATCGAATAACTTTTAAAGCAGTTGAAACAGCCACAAGACCTATGGCGGAGTGCCCCGTAAAAGAAATATACTGTTTTGAAACCTTGTCTGCTACGGAATGGAATTTTCTAAACAAAGATAAATTTACACCTAATTATTTCGTAAATATTGAAGATACACTAAAGGACAAACTAGAAGCAATGAAATGTTATAAATCAGAGTTACGAGAATACCCCCATCCTCGTTCCTTAGAAGGGTTGGAGGTGGCTGCTAAAAGGTGGGGCACAGTTATTGGATGCACCTACGCAGAAGCTTTTGAATTAATAAGGAAGGTAGTTATATAACAAATTATAGTATAATGATAAGAAGCTTGCTATTTTAAGAGGTCTTAAACACGGAAGAAACAATTATTAATTGGCCTCCCGTGTTTTCTACATATTCAGTATTTCACTTTAGGCCTGTTCCAGGCTAATTTGTTAACTTTTATCTCCAAGAAGCTGAAAATTAAAACTTATATCAGAACTAGAAGGACTTACTTGATGAATTTCTACGGCTATTACATTATCTCCATTTTTAAGGAAATTTGTATCAATTATAGTTTTTTCAAAAGAAACTTCATCTATTCCATTTAAGGCTTTAATGGCTAAAGTATTGTATTTAATTATACCAGAAGGCATATTAGTTCTATATACTTCCTTACCATTTAGATATACAACAGCCCCATCATCCCTTTGAATTCGAAGTACCAAACTTTTATATATTGATGTATCATAAGCAGTAAAATGTTTTCTGAAATAAGTTGTTATATATTTTTTGTGAACATTAGGCCCATAACTTATAACTGTAACCTCACCTCCATCTCCATAACCCAGTTCAGCAAGTCCAGAAGGCCATGAAGAATCATCAAAATCAAGCTCTCTCCAAGAAGTTCCTAGGTCAGAACCCTTATCAAAATACATCCATGATGCACCCATGGGAATTAATATATCTATTATAGTATTAGAAGCAGACCCATTAATAGGCGGGTATATAGAACAACTATCAATAAGGTCATTTTCTTTATCGTATACTTGTAGAGAAACCCCACTATCATTTATGTCTAAAACACAATAATGGTATACCGCAATAGGGCCAACAATGGCATTTTTTATATTAGTAATGTGTGCATTTAATGAAGAACCTGCACCGCCGGTAGTTATTTGATAAATGGAATTTTGTATTAGCAAGCCACTAGTAGTGAAAGATTTATCTATAAGACGACGGCAGTAGTTGTGTTCATGGCCCACAAATACTGCTGTTACATTATACTGAGCAAGAATGGACCATAAGGCATTACGGTCATCTGGACTCATATCTAGACTTTCCCCATGGTGATGTCCAGTAGGAAAAGCAGGAACATGGAAAAACACAAAATTATATTTTTTATCACTGCCATCTAGTGTATTCTTTAACCAGGTGCGTTGTTTTGCGTCGATGACATAGCTATAGTTTGAACCTGTTCGATTTGAGTTTAAAATGATAAAGCGAGCACTTTCATAATCAAAGTAGTATACAGTTCGTTGATATCCTGCTAGCTGTTCATTAGGAAGATAAGAAAATGCATTACTGAAAGCAGTTTCATTATTTTCGTGGCTCCCAAGTACTGGATAGATCATAGTAACAGAATAATAGTCCTCAATTAATTTCTTCCAGTTTTCTAATTGCTCATTTACTTTAGTTCCGCCATATACCATATCTCCTACAAAAATTATAAATTTTGGCTGCGGTGACAATCCCTTAATACGAGAGAGTATGGTACGGAGCAATTGTGTATTTACCGCTACAGCAGATTTACTGCTATCTGCTAGTACTGCAATACGAAAAGTCGACTCCACATATGCCACCTCCAATTATAATTGTGCCTTTAAAAACTCTTCTGTCCTCACTATGCCTTCAATCAAAGATATTTTTGGGGTCCACCCAAGAAGCTTCTGGCTATACCGTGCATCGCACAATAACTTCTGTATTTCACTTTGGGGGTGAATGTGAGTTGCATATTTAATATTTTCTGTTTTATCAGTGATTAATTTTGCTAATTCATTAATTGAGATGTCAAAACCACTACCCGCATTTATCACTTTCCCTTCTGACTTTTCAGAGTAACCCGCCTCTACTACGAAATCAGCGCAATCTGCAACATATAAGAAGTCTCTTGTCTGGCTGCCATCACCATATATAGATAGTGTTTCATTCATAAGTTTTTTATTAATAAAGATTGAAATTACCCCACCTTCACTATTTTCTTTCTGATATGGTCCATAGGTGTTAAAGGGACGAAGAATGGTTACAGGAAGACCATAAGCATAGTAATAGGATAAAGCTAACTGTTCTCCAGCCAATTTAGCAGCTGCATAAGGAGAAGCTGGACGTGTAGGGTAACTTTCAGAAATACCTTCTTTGTTTGAAGCTTTGCTGTATACCATGCAAGTACTCATATACACAAACTTTGTCTTATTTAGTTTGCATTGTTGCAGAACATTGAAGCTTCCTATCACATCATTTTCAAAAGTACTTTTTGGGTCATCAATACTACCCTGAACATTAATTGAAGCTGCAAGATGATAACATATATTAAATTTATTAACAAAAAGAGCCTTAAGAAGATGGTTGTCCATAATGCTTCCTGTTATGAAGGTAATATACGGATAAATAAGTTGTAAATCTTCCAAATTATTTACTGAACCATTTGAGAGATTATCTAGTATCCATATCCTATGATTGTCCTCTGCAAGCCGTTTTACTACCCATCTTCCAATAAACCCTGCACCACCTGTTACAAGTACATTCATGATATCACCCCTATATTAATTTATTCTTAACGAGAAAATCTAAAAGTTTTTCTTTTGTAAGATTAATGCTAGTTTTTGAAGATATTTCTCCGGATACTTGTTTTCCTTTTCTTAAATCAAAGGTACTTTGCCTACCTGATGAAACCGTAGGAAGTATAGCGTAATAGTCATCAAACTCAAAAGATCTCTCTGCCTCATGAGTCGTAATAAGTTCCTCAAAGAGTTTTTCAGAATTCAGTTTTTGTGTTATCTTTATTTCAATGTGTTTTAAATATATAGGAGCTAAATATTCGATTAATACTTCAGCAAGATCAACTATGCGAATACTTGGCATTTTTTTAATTAAAATTTCTCCTCCAGTTGCTATTTCACTACTTTTTATTAAAAGGTCAACCGCATCATTAATTGTACATATAAAACGGGTCATATCTGGATGAGTAACTGTTACATAGTTTTGTTTTTTTATTTGATTTTTAAATAAATCAAGAACACAGCCTCTAGAACCAAAAACATTTCCGAAACGTACCGTTGTAAAAATTGTTGAATTTTCCATTAAAAAATTTGCATGGGATATAAGCCTTTCACTGTAGAGTTTTCCAACCCCCATTACAGTAGTGGGATTGGCAGCTTTATCACTGCTCGTAAATATGACTTTTTCCACATTGTTTAAGGTTGCACTTTTGATAATATTCTGAGTACCGATAACATTCGTAATACAAGCCTCATGTGGATTATTTTCGCAAATATCAACAATCTTCATAGCAGCAGTATGAAAAACTATATCTATCCCTCTTAAAGCTGAATTTATGCTGTCATAATTTCTTATATCACCAATTATGAAACCAACCTTTGGATTTTGTTTAAAATAATAAAGCTCTGCCTCTTGTTTTTGTTCATCTCTGCTAAATATATAAATATGATTTATATCATATTTTAATAGTCTATTTAATAACGCTTTTCCAATGGTACCAGTACCACCAGTAATTAAGATTTTTTTATTACTAATCCACATTTCACATCCCTCTCTCATCAGTTAGTAATATAATATATGAAGTTAGGACTATTAGTGATAATGTTTCAAATTATTTCTTAGTTATACACACTATATAAATGCCACCATATATTATCATTAGAAACAGTTGTAGGAGGAAGTCAAAATGACGCAATTGTCCGACAGGAAGCCTGGTCTTGTAAGTATTGTAATTGCTACTTATAATTATGGCCATTTTATAATAGATGCTCTTAATGGAATCCAAAAACAAACATATCCTGACATAGAGCTTATTATCATGGACGATGCTTCAGATGATAATACAGAGAAACTTGTAAATTCATGGTATAAAAAATGTGAATATAAATTTTCAAATTTTATTTATTTAAAACTTCCAAGAAATTGTGGAGCGGGTTGGGCCTACAATATTGGATTTCAGATTTCATCTGGAGAATATATTGTAATACATGATGCAGATGATGTCAGCTATCCAGCAAAAATTAAAAGGCAGGTGAAAGTATTAGATGAACATCCAGATACTGCTATGGTAGGCACAGGATTTAGAACTTTTAAAAATAATATTTTTGAAAGTAAGCCTGGAAGTGGTTGGCTAAGCTTCAATTCAGAGCATATAGAGAAAAATTATAAAAAGTATTTAAGACACTGCGTGGCTTATGGTACACTAATGTTTCGTGCTGCCATTTTGGAAGAGATTATTGGATGCTTTAAAGCCATTCCAGTTGGCAATGATATGTTTTTTGTAAATAATATAGTGAATCATGATTTTATCATTGAAAATATAAAAGAGGAATTACACTATGTAAGAAAGCATACAGGATCTATGAGCAGTCAGATACGTCATAAACAAGATATAAACGTGCTCAAAAAGAGGAAAGTTGTTGATAATCTTGTTAGTATAGTACTGCCAGTTAAAAACAGTGGCTTAACTATTTATGATACATTAAAGAGTATAGGTAAGCAGACCTACCCTCATATTGAAATTATCATAATAGATGATTGTTCCAATGACAACTCAGAAGAAGTAATTAATAATTGGTACAAAAGATATAGAAATCACTCAAATAATAACTGTATTAAGGATTTATTATATTTTAAACCGCCCAAAGAAGTCTGTTCCCCTTGGACATATAATATTGGGGCGTATCTATCCAGAGGAGAATATATAGCATTTCACCATGATAAAGGTTTAAGTCACCCTGAAAGAATACAAAAACAAGTAGATTTTTTAAAGAATAACTTCATGTACAGTGCAGTAGGTACAAATTGGGAACCCGGTGGAACAATGATACTATATGACGATAAGATCGAATACTCCTACATCACCGAATCCTTTAACTGCGTGAATATAAATACTCTAATGATAAGATATGAACAAATTCATAAGACAGCTGGTTTCAATAACTTAATGCAGGGTGCATGGGATTTTGAATTTATATATAGACTCTTAAATAATGGATACAAGGTACAGAATCTTAGGGATGTTTTGTACTTCCAATAAAAGGAGTTGAGCTTATGAGACCGTTAATTAGTATAGTAATGCCTGTGTATAATTGTAACGAATTCATAGAAGAAAGTATTAGAAGTATCTGCGAACAAACATATACAAATTGGGAACTAGTAATTGTAAATGATGCTTCACAGGATAACACAGTAGAAAAAATATCTCGAATACAAGATGAAAGAATTCATCTAATCAACTTAAAAGAGCACCAAGGAATTGCATCAGCTTTTGCAAAAGGCTATGAATTTGCAAAGGGAGACTTTATCATAAGACATGATGGGGACGACATAAGTTTACCTACTCGTTTGGAAATTCAACAGAGTTATTTGAAAGATAATCCAAAGCTAGGGATGGTCTCATGTCTTATATCTTGTTTTACGAGAGATCAGTCCTTACGTAAGGATTGCATTTTTATTGAGAGAATTCAAAACTACTATAAAGATAACAAAGAAATTGAAAAATCAATTATAGCAGGTTTTTTACCAGTCATATTTCCGACTTTAATGATTCGTAAAAAACTTATGGATAAGGTAAATTATAATAGTAAAACTTCTCTTTTTGATGATCAAACAGAATTATTATTAGAGTTGATTAAGTTAAGTCCTGTAGAAAAGGTAAATACTATTCTTTATTCCTACAGAAGGCACAAAGAGGCTTATCATGTTGTAAATCAGAAGGAATATGATAAATATACATGTAAACTACTTAAAGATCCTTCTGTTAAAAATTATTTTCAATTTAAGGAGTTTTATAAGAATTTGAATTTTGATGTACAAAGACAAGTTCAGCCGAATGAAAATAGTAAATTGAGGGTACTAATGCTTATAGATGCATTAAATGTTGGAGGAACAGAAACCCATGTTCTTAATATTACTAAAAAATTAATAGATATGGGAATTTATGCGGTCGTAGCAACTTCTGGTGGTCCTATGGAATTAATAATGAAGTCCTATGGAATAAAAGTAATTAAAATTCCTATTGATGGAGACTATATATCCAACAAGAAAAAATTTGGAATGATAAAAATACTAAAGACCATTGTTGATAAAGAAAAAATAAATGTTATTCACTGCCATTTATTTGCAAGTATGCAGCTTGCTAGCGAACTTTATAGAATGTATAAGATACCATATGTAGTCACCATTCATGGATTATTTTATCCTAATAATATTTTTTATTCTACCTGTATTCAAGCCTCCAAAATAATTGCAGTAAGTAAGCCTGTTAGAAAAATGCTGCATAATAAACTTGGAGACAAAATTGGAGATAAAATTGTTATAATTCCCAACGGAATTAGTAAGGATTTAGTTGATAATTCTCATACGGATGTAGATATACGAAAGGAACTTAACATACCCAAAAATGCAGAAATATTATGCTATTGCAGCAGATTAGATTGGAACAAGACCAATGTAGCTCGTGTATTATTATTTAGTTTCACACAGCTTTTAGAAGAATATTCTAATCTACACGTTATTGTTATAGGGGATGGTCCTGGAAGAGAAAGCTTAGAAAAAGAAGCACAAGTAATCAATGAAATGGCTGAAAGAGATGTTGTGCATATGATAGGAGCAAAAGTAGATGTAATACCATATTATCTCCAAAGCAGCATTATAATTGGAACAGCCAGAGTTGCATTAGAAGGGATGATGTGTAGAAAACCTGTAATTGCTATAGGTAATCAAGGCTATACGGGAATTGTAACTGAAAGTAGAAAAGATATTCAATGGGATATGTATTTTGGTGATCATGATGCTCTTGGAAAACCTAATGTTAAAAATCTAGTAAGAGATATTAACCATCTCTTAAGGAAAAAGGAAAGAATTAGAAGAATCGGCAAATGGTCCAGAGGTTGGTGTGAAAAAATGTTTGATATCGATAACTTTGTAAAGGAGCTTGTAAAAATTTATGTAAATGCTTTAAATAATAAAGGAAGATTCTAGAATAGCTAAGAAGTCATATTTATAAGGTTTAAAGCGTGAGGGTTAAGAAGAACTATTTAAGTAGAATTTAGTGGATTTCACCCACCACGCTTCGCCTCTATCACTAAAACCCACGATACATAATACATATAACCGTACTTGAAATTCAGTAGGGTTTTATTTTACTTTAATAAAATTAGTATATAGTTACTGAACATAGTATAAATGTAAATTCTCTGATTTAACACTGCATCTAATAAGAAAATTGCGTACTAAATTAACTCATTGTGCTAGTTTTATCCCAGAAAAAAATTACGAATGAAAAACTCAAGCGAATATTGTAACCTATCATAAAGCACTAAAAATATATGATAGGAGAAATCAGAGCTTTAAAAATAATTATTTGGTTCTATTTGGGTACTACTAGCTCGAAATAGAACCCAAAAGCAAAAGAAAATAGAACAAGCTAAATTTGTAAAACGCTTATGTACCAATGGTTGCCATAATACACTTTAGCACAAAGCAAGCAGTCTACCGCACTCCAAAACCGTTGGTTGTGGGTTGGATCCCTACTGCCCCTGCCAAACTGAAATAAAAGTAGTCTAATCAATAGTTAGATTGGTTTTTTCTTTTATATCCATTTCTTATTAATTACAAACCTTTGTATTGTGTGTTGCGTATAGACCTTTGTGTAGTTCTTTATGATTAATACAATGAGAAGATCACAGGAACTAAGGTTGATAGGCCAGAGTTAAAGGAGTTAAATGGAAGCTGGTTAGATACTGGCTCTCCACCAGGCGAATTAATGATGACTATATTCGCTGGTATGGCTCAGTTTGAAAGGAAGCTAATGTTACAGCGTTGTAATGAAGGCAGAGAGGTTACAAAGTTCTAAATTGGTTTTTTCATAGCTGTGATAAGCTATATTTAAGACAAATGACGTTAAAAATTTGAAGTAACCTTTTATTTCCTATATAATTAAGTTAAGACGGAATAGTAAATTTTTGCGTGTTAAATTCTAAGCATACCATTTTAAGGAGGAGTTTGTATGGAACTTGAAGAAAAAGTAAAATTCCTTGAAAATTTTTATGTTGCAATATTGGCGGATTCTGTTTATCGATATACAAAAGAAGGTATATTGCCACGAATTGTTGAGGAAAAGAGAAAAGAACAAATGAAATCTGGTAAGCAATTAGTTCAAAGCATGGAAGTAACAAGGGCATAAGATGTCTTCATAGTTTTTAACGAAATTTTTAATTGTGCAAAATGGGAAATCATTAATGAAAAAGACGGGTTTATTGCTGTCAATAAAGTTTGTAAACTTTATTCTCTTTGCAAAAAAAATGGTGCAGATAAACCTTGTGATATTTATTGTCTTAACCCCTTAGAAAGCATGATTAAAGGACTTAATCATAGTTATGGATTTACTGTAAAAGAAACCCTATGGGATGAAACAAAATGTAAACTACAGATAAAACTAACATAAATATAAAAACAGGATATTAAGATTAGAGTGAAAACTGCTCTAATTTTATTTTTTAGTGCGTGCTATAATAATATCGAACGAATGATTTTATATTGGAGTGTAGGTTTATGAGTAAAATTTCATGGAATGAAAAACTTGATTTTTTAAAAGCTATTCGCATAGGTTGGTGTAATAATGATTATATTGAATTTTTAGTTAGAAGGGTTTGGAAAATTGACAAGGCAGTTAATATAATAGATTTTGGTTGTGGTTTTGGATATGTTGGACTATTATTATTGCCTATATTACCTAAAGGAAGTACATATACAGGTATTGACATCAGTGAAACACTTTTAGGTGAAGCAGAAAATATTTTTTCAAACTCAGGGTACTCTACGAAATTTATTAAGGTAGATTTAGATAAGTATGAACCAGAAGAAATTTACGATATTGCTATATCACAGGCCGTTTTAAGGCATATACCTAACGCAAAGAACATTATTAAAAAGATGATACAATCTGTTATAGAAGGTGGCTTGATAATTTGTATGGAAGGTGACGTGGAAATAGAAAAGGCAGGACGGTATTTCTCTGGTTTTGATTATACGGAACTTGATTTGCCACATTTGCATAGGAAAATATACAAAAAGGAATTATCAAATGGGGGAAGAGATTATAGATTTGCTATTAAGATTCCTATATTTATGCAAGAATTGGGGTTATATAATGTTGGAGTTAGGATGAATGATTGTGTTAAATTTGTTAATCCATGTGGAGATAAAGACGAACACATCAAACAATATAATGCGATGACTAGGGCATGGGGGTGGGATAGGCAGTTGTCAGAGAATGATAGAGTAAATTATATTAATGTACTTATAGGAAAGGGCCTAAGTGAACAGGAAGCAGAAATGTATGTAAATAGTGAAATCAAGATTAGTGAATACGTAATGAAACAAAAGGATAGTACCTATATACTTCAAGCACCGTGTACGCTCATATCATATGGAAACAAATGATTCTTTATAGATTTAATACGAAAATTTCTTGTATTGTTTATTAATCGTAAATCCAAGATATTTAAACAATAGTAAGATATTAGCAACTAAATGTTATAATATTATTCAGCAACTATTACCGATTATAACAAAACAATATACTAAAAAATGCGATAATTTATTGTATTTATTTACCAATATGATAAAATTATTAAAATATATTTGAATAATTGGTATTTTTATAATATAATATGGAAGTATGTTGAATTAATGTCAAATTGGTAAGGGGGGATTTGTATGAAAAGAGTATTAGAAAAGCTAAGAGATGACTTAAATACTATGCTAGATTCAGGCAAATTTACTGATGAGGAAATATTATATGTAAGCCAGAAACTAGATAAACTTATTGTTTCCTATTACAAACTTAATTTATCAAACAACTTAGAAAGTGCTTAATTTGGAATTTTATTTTTATATTAATATATGAGGAATATCTTTAGAATGAGAATGAACAAAACAGACCCATAATTTACTGTGAGCCTGTTTTTTTATATTTCATGGACATAAAGAGAGAACGCTGCTTTTTAAAAAAACAACCTCTCCCTGTTTTAAATTTTCTTTAGCAACAGAAACACTAGTGGTAATATATCGATATATTACCATGTAATACACCTAATGGAATTTTACATCTTGAGCTGTAGTGCATAACAAATAATATTATAATTGGTAACTCTAATATAATAAACCACATAATATAGTATAGGGCATTGTCGGTATATAACTACCTATTCTGTGGCTATTGTTTTGATACTGATTTATGATAACCTTCGAAGCAAGTATTACCAGTAAACAAGAAGCATCCTCTTTAATTATGAAATGAATAAATCAACATTGAAATTAGCTAATCAAAATTTACTTCAAGTCATGTTAATTTATGACACATACAATCGTAAACCATCTAAACTTACAAAAGTTGAATTTGATAGAATTACAGTAGATTCAAATTCATTTGTAATTTATAGCGAGAATTCATTTGAGTTTGAAAATAATACAGTTAATATGGTTTTCAAAATATTCTTTCACATCCAGTCATGTCAAGCCATGCTTCATTAATACTATTTTGCTCAATAGCAGGGGTTTTATATTTATAAACCTTATCTCATCCTATATTTTTGACATAAAGATAAAATGCGTTAGGTGAGAATTTCTATCTTCCCATTAACGCATTTAATTTTCTGCATTTCAATATTTTAATTTTTTATATATTTTAATTTCCTAACATCCGATAATTAACACTTGCGAAAAAATTATTTTAAATTATTGGCCAATTCATTCATATCGGAAAGCAGAGACAATACTTCCTGTAGACTAACGTTGATTTGCTCAACGACAGCTTTCACTAGCCACTATACTAAAGCCTTTTCCGTATTCACCTGCTCTTGCAGCTTCAATGGCTGCATTTAGTCCAAGCATCTTTGTTTGATCTGCGATACTCCTTATATAATTTATAATTTGATGTATTCTTTCCGAAAGTTCTTTTATATTTTGTATTTCTTTATTTAAGAATTGCTGATTTTCTGATACATTTACAGCAGATGAAGAAAGTTCTTCTACAGCTGCAGCAACCTGTTTCAAGCTTTCATTTACATTTTGATTTATGTTCTTTGCTATTTAGAGTATACATTATAAAAATTTTGATTTTTTTATATTATAATTATCCTTTCATGAACATTTTTGGGCAATTTATAAATCAGTACAATAAAAGGTAGCTTTTCTATATCAGCTATAGAAGACATAAAGAATGAGGCTAGATTTGATAAAACCAACATTTCTACACCATTAGAAAGGCAACAGATGAAAGAACAACTGAAGTAATAAACTAGTATCTAAAAAGAGGGAGATGAAAAATTTCATTTCCCTCTAATAATTTGCTTAGCAGACTGAATTACATCCACATCCGCAACATAATAATAAAAGTATTATTATAACTACTACTTCTTTACCTCGTCCAAATCCACCACAACCGACATTACGTCTGCATGACATAAAGATCCCTCCTTGCTATCTTTTGTTATATATATTTATAATATTACTGTGGTAAATAAATGTTACTGTGGTAAATAAATTTATATAACAAATCTACAAGAAAAATTATTCTACTCATAGTTACACTACACCTACTTGTTTCCAATTTTTATTTGTAATACTTTGCTTTTAATATTCACTAAAGATGTGTTTAGTAAAAGTGCCTCGACTTATACATAATATTGACTTTGGGAGCGAGGTTAAAGAGGTAGTTTTGAAATGCAGACAACTTATTAACAAATTTAAAATTCAGTCTATTTTCGTTGAATATGGTTATTGCCTTTTGTATAATATCTATATAATTCTTTGTTGCTACCTAATTTTAATCATAAAAAAATATTAATTGTGTAATTTGATCAATTATGTAAATGGAGGTATTAGCATGGAAATTGCAATAATCATTATTTCAGCAGGAGTACGGAAGTATATATAGTTACACTGATGTACCAAATGCCATTTGCAACAGGATACAAGCAATCTAATACCATAGTTGTTCCTCTTGGAGGAGCATTAACAATTCTGAGCAGGATATTTTAAGGATGGGTTTCTATTCAGTCTACAATATCAAGATAGAGGGAGTTTCAAGCTGATGCCACAGCTTCCCAAATTACCGGTACCCTGAAAGTTTGGCCTCAGCCTTTGAGAAGATATCCAAATACGAAATATTGGAATCAGACTTTAACCGAAAGAAGAGGATACAAAAATGAATCTATACCGTAAATACTTTAAAAAATATAAATTCCCCTTTTTAGTGGCTGTTTTTTGCGTTGCTCTTGAAGCAATCTGTGATTTGCTTGGTCCTACGCTTATGTCAAATATTATTAATACAGGAATTGATCAGGAATTACTTTCCAAAGTTTATTATTGGGGAACGCTAATGCTTATAGTAACTGCTGTTGGTGCATGTTTTGCTGTTACACGAAATATTTTGGCCAGTAAAGTATCACAGCGTATGGGAGCAGATTTGAGATATGATTTGTTCAAAAAGATTGTGTATTTTTCCGAACTAAGTATCGATAAAATTGAAAGCGGCTCCCTCATTACGCGTATGACTAATGATACATCACAAATTATACAGTTTGTAAACGGAATCATGAGAATTTTTTTAAAAGCACCTATTACGTGTATTGGCAGTATCGTATTTGCAAGTCTGCTTAATTTTAAGTTAAGTATTATTATTTATAGTGTTGTTGCAGTAGTTGCCATTCTTATTATAATTAGTATGAAGCTTAGCTATCCTCGTTTTTATAAATTGCAAAAAGCAATGGATAAGGTAAACTTGATTGTGCAGGAGTATCTCATAGGAGTTCGCTTGGTTAAGGCCTTCGGAACTTATGACAAGGAAATTGATAAGTTTGAAAATGCAAATATGAATTTGATGCAAAAAGGTGTATCCTCTCAAATGGTCATTACATTAGTGTCGCCATTAATAACACTTACTGTTGGGGTTGGTACAGTAATTGTAATTTTTATTGGAAGTAAGATGTTTCTTTTGAATCTTGCAAAGCCAGGTGATATTACGGCATTCACAATTTATATGGCACAAATTCTTACATCTTTAGTTATGATAACCAATATATTTAATACCTTTGTAAGAACGAAGGCTTCCACTGCCCGTATTAAAGAAGTATTTGATTGTGATGAGGATTTTACTCACAGTGGTGAAATAAAAGAATTAAATGGTGATATCGATTTTAAAAATGTAACATTTGCATACCCTAATGGCAGCGGTGTACCTGCCCTAAAAAATCTGTCATTTTCTATTAAGAATGGACAAAGCTTGGCAATAATTGGACCAACCGGCAGTGGTAAATCCACAATCGCTTGGCTACTTTTGCGATTTTATGATGTAAACAGCGGGAAAATTTTGATTAACGACTGTGATATTAAATCACTAAATATTGATTCAGTTCGCAATAATATTGCTATTGTACCACAAAAGCCAATGCTTTTTTCAGGATCCATTGCTGAAAATATTAGATGGGGAAATAAGGAGGCTACCGATGAAATGATATATCAAGCTGCAAGTAAGGCGCAAGCAAATTTTGCTGAAAATATGAAAGATGGCTATGAAAGCTTTTTGGGAAGTGCCGGAGTTAATGTCTCTGGTGGACAAAAGCAGCGTATTTCAATAGCTCGTGGAATACTCAAAAATTCTTCTGTACTTATACTAGATGATGCAACCAGTGCACTAGATGCAGTGACTGAATCTAAAGTGCGGCAAAATCTAAACTCTAAAACAAGAAATCAAACCATAATTATCATTACTCAACGCTGTGGAACAGCTATGTTTGCAGATGAAATTTTAGTTATGGATAATGGAATAAAAGTTGGATATGGCACACATAATCAGCTCATGGAAAGTTGTGAAATATATAGAGATATATACAAAACACAAATAGAAGGCAGTAAGGATGTGTAATCGATGGCACAACAATTTTTTAAACAGGAAGTAAAAATACCCTCTATTAGTGGGAGACCGGTAGGCGGTGGCGGCAAACGTTTTGCACCCACTGAAAGGCCTAAAAATGCAAAGGGTACACTAATGCGTATTATAAAAATATATATGCGTTGGGCTAAAACTATTTTTATAGTTATGATACTTACAGCATTTTCGTCAGCAGTTTCTGTTGCAATTCCTTATTTTATAGGGAAAACCTTTAATACATTTAAAATTCCAACTAGAACAGTGGATACAAAGATGCTTGTTTGGATATTATTAATAATTGTGATTCTGTATGCAGCTAATTGGCTTGTTTCATGTATCAGCGGAGTTATAATGCTTAAGGTTTCACAGAAGCTTGTGTTTGTGTTACGCACAGAATTTTTTGAAAAAATGCAAAAACTTCCCCTTGGATTTTATGATACACGTTCTCATGGTGACACAATGAGCAGAATTACAAATGATGTAGATAATATTAGCTCTACTATTGCACAGACAACCACACAATTAATATCAAGTGCGTTAACGCTAGTGGGCTCTTTTATAGTGATGATAATACTAAATGTACCTCTTACCCTAGTTGTTTTATTATGTATTCCCCTTGTGATGCTTTTAACTCGAGTAATTGCCTCACGAAGCCGTGCTTATTTTTTGACGCAACAGCGAAGTCTTGGATTACTCAATGGAGTAATTGAAGAAAATGTATTAGGGCTAAAAATGGTAAAAGCCTTTGGTAAACAACAAGATGTTTTAAGGCAGTTTGAAGAAATTAATGAAAGACTTTATGAAAGTAGTAATAAAGCACAGGTATGGTCTGGATATATGATGCCACTTATGAATGTTATTAACAATTTTATCTTTACAATTGTTGCTATTGTGGGTGGTATATTGTCAGTAGGATACGGCCTTGCAGTTGGTACTGTAGTTAGTTTTATGAGTTATTCAAAACAATTTGCACAGCCACTTAACTCTGTGGCAGGTATGTTTAATACCATTCAATCAGCACTTGCTGGAGCAGAACGTGTTTTTGAAATTTTGGATAGTGAAGAGGAGCCAGCTGATATGGTAAATGCCATTGATATGGAGCATCCAAATGGTGATGTTACTTTTGAAAATGTGTATTTTTCATATGACAAATCTGCTCCTATACTAAAGAATGTGAGCTTTAATGTCAAGGCAGGCAAAATAGTTGCTTTAGTAGGTGAAACTGGTGCAGGGAAAACTACTATTGTTAATCTCCTCACTCGTTTTTATGATGCAGACAGCGGCAGAATTTTAATTGATAATGAACCAATTACAAATTTGAAACGAGCCAGTCTTAGAAAATGTTTTTCAGTAGTGCTGCAAGATACTTGTCTCTTTACTGGTACAATTATGGATAATATTCGCTATTCACAAAAGGATGCAACAGACGAACAGGTGATAAAAGCTGCGAAAATAGCTCATGCTCACGATTTTATTGACAAATTATCAAAAGGGTACTATACAATGGTATCTGGAGCCACAGATAATTTAAGTCAGGGACAACGTCAGCTTGTAGCTATTGCTCGAGCAGTGCTTTGTGACAGTCCTATTTTAATTTTAGATGAAGCAACCAGTAGTGTTGATACAAAAACTGAAAAAGATATTCAGAATGCATTACTAAGTTTAATGAAGAATCGTACAAGCTTTTTGATTGCACATCGTTTGTCTACTATTAGAGATGCAGATCACATTATGGTCATTGGTGATGGAAAAATACTAGAAAGTGGAAATCATAAAAGTCTTATGGATAACGGTGGACAATACTATAAAATGGTCATTAGCCAAATGGGAGAATTACCCTAGAAACAAGTGTTGGATGAATAAAGAGCTTTAAGTTTTAGAAAAATTCAATTTCCTTTGGATTATCAAAAAGCATTTGAGTTAAGTGCTAGTTTAATAAAGTAATATATTATATAGGGCTCCTATACAAAAACTTAGCTAATGCATACCTTAAAATATAGTTAATTAAAGTGGGAACCCTATAAATTACGATGATTCAATAACACTATTTTCTTCATTACCCTAAATCCATGATCCTACTCCAATTTGATGGACACTAAGAATCCTTATATAATAAGAATAAGAAACTGGTAAAGGATTAAATGAAAGTATGGATTACTTATATAAAGCTGCTGACAAAACATGTTTATCAACAGCCTGAGATTTATACAAAAATCTTACAGATTATCATACAAATCTTCTATTAGTGTCAAACTTCCTCGATAGCCTGCATATGTACGGTTAAAAATTAATCTGTCTGTAATTGGGAAAGATATTACACTACATTGAATATCTTTTCTTAAAGCAATTTCTCTCTCATTAGTACTTCCAATTAACAATGTTATTTCATCATTTTCCTCTAATGCCTTTGTAATATTGTACTGGTCTGTTTCAAATAAAACCTTCGGTGGTCTAGCATACTCTAATTTTGTAATACGCTTTGTAATACATTCTTTATCCGTTTCTCGAAACATAGGATCTGTTACAATAGTTATAACAGGCGTGAAACTGTAATCATTGGCCAAATATCTAGTAATACCTATGGAGGTATTGGCATCACCCACCACTGCGAATTTTTTCCAGCTAAGTCCTCCAATTGCCGTTTCTAAATAACTGTATACATAGTCTTCTTCTTCTTCAATTACTTTCTCCACTAGTTCTTTATCCAAATCCAAGGCTTTTGCAACCTGACGGATAAAATCGGTAGTATCTGTAACTCCAATTGGAAGCCCAGCAAAGCGAAGATATGGAACTCCAAATCGACTCTCATACTCTTTTGCCGCATTTTTCAACAACCATGGATTTACAATAATATTAAGTACAGCTGCTGAAGAATTTTTAATATTTTCAATTCCTTGATGCTCTGTAAAAAAGGTATTCACCTCTAACCCAAGTTTTCTAAGAATTCTAGTCAATTCTTCGAAGTTACCACTCCAGAACGGATCATGATTTGGAATAATTCCAAGTAAGTTTACAAGATTCTTCTGCTTTGGACGACTTTCTTGTACCACGTAATCTAAAAAAGTTTCAAACACCACTTCATATCCCAAGTTGCTATCCCCTGCGAACCCTGGCGTTTCAATGGGGTAAATATCAATACCTTGATTTACAAATTCATTAATAACACTTACAATATCATCCCCGATAATTCCGGCAGTACATCCTGTCAATACAAAATAAGCGTTTGCATCTATCACTTCAATGGATCCTTTTATTGCATTTCGCAACTTATCTACGCCGCCAAAAACAACTTCTCTTTCTAACATATTCGAACATGGCAAAGAAACACCTGATAAAAAATATGGTGTTTTTCCTCCTGCTTGTCCTGCTTCTCCGGCCGTTGTTTGCATACAACAGCCAGGACCTGAATGAAAGATTGGGCATACTCTGTCGACTACTCCAAGGACTGCATTAATTCCCCCAAGGACACAATTGCCACGTGGACTTTCTGTTACTTTAGACATTCTTTCTCCCCCCAACTTTGTATGTACTTAAATGGATTTTCTTCATACCAGCTTTCCCGATATGGCAAACGGGCATGTCTCGCTAATTTTTTGTTGAATCCTGGATTTTCAATCTGATCTGCAATTTTACTTCCCAAATATAAAATTCCATCATACCCCATTGTTGGGCGCTTCATATCCAGGACATGCGTAGTTGGTATTCCAAGTTTAGCAGCCCAGGTAGGAACACCAATAAATACATCCGGTTTCAAACGTCTCACTAGATTAATTTGCTCAAATGGCTGCATATTTGCTACATCCACAATGTAATCCTGATGTATTTCATTTAAATATTCAATATCAATTTGTGCATCCACATCATAGGTAGGTGTTTCCAATCCTACTAGCTTCATTCCAAAATCATCAATTAAAGCTGCTGCTGCAAAAGAACGTCCTGTTCCACCACAGATAAATACACGTTTTCCTTGTAAACGCTTTTTGATCTTATCAATTTGTGGTAAAATTCTTTCGTGCTCTTTTTCAATATACCCTTCTGCTTCTTTCTCTTTTCCTACTAAAGCAGCAATTCCCCTAAACCATTTATCTGTATTACGAATACCAATGGGCATCACGGTATGAGAATACGGAATATCATAGGTTCTATCTAATTCCTTCATAAATTCATCTGCAAATACCTTACATATAGAAGTAGATGCCTGTGCAGATGGAATTTCCCTTATCTTTTCAAGAGAACTATAAAATGGGATATAATTTGCCGTCAAGCCTAACAATCCAAGCATTCTTTCTATTTCTAACTGATCCTTGTAACTAACTGTTACCGGTGCAAAAAGATTAATAAAGTTCTCTTTCTTTATTAGTTTTTCTTCCTTTAAAATGTATTTTGATATAGATATAAATGCCGCATCAAAACCAGAAGCACAGATTTTTGACTTAAAGCCTTCACAGTGAATAGGAATTAGCAGAGCCTCATTATCTCTTTGTAAATTTCTTGCCACAGCATCAATGTCATCTCCAATAATACCAGAAGCACAGGACGTAAAAATGAAAATTAATTTTGGATTATATCTTTCCTTCGCATATTGTATTGCCTCTATTAATTTTTTCTCTCCACCAAAAATAACATCATCTTTATCAATATTTGTTACAATGATTCTTGGATTACGAATTAATTTTACTCCCCTGTGAGCTTGACCTACGCGGTATACATCCGTTGCTAATGTTGTACACCCAACACATCCTTGAGGAGAATGTGCTATAAATACAGCATCATCTAAGGACATTAATGCAGCCATACTGTTAATCTGCTGACACTGCAAACCTTGACTAAAGCTTCTGTCAGCTTTCTTTAGACAACCTTTTTTAAAATCTTCGGAAATCTGTTTGCTATTACCACCACAATCATTGTGGGTATTTGGTCTGTCCTCTCTTATTCCTGAATAAATTTTACTCATATTTTTGTATCCTCCGCAATTTATTTATATTAATAAACGTCTATTAATTCATTTTTTCCATATAATTTTTCATTTAGAATTGGTCTTATTACTCTCAAAGAATGTTAGATCTGCCAAGAGCATTATGTTAAAAAAGTTTAGACAAAATTATAAACGTGAATCTATCAATAGAAAACCATGGCAACCATACTAAATTGTATAGCTCCATTCAGAAACTATTCTCTTCAAAAATTGCTTTGTTCTCTCTTCCTTAGGATTTGTAAAAACTGCCTGAGGTGTTCCTTCTTCAACTATTACGCCATTCTCCATAAATATAACTCTGCTTGCTATATCATAAGCAAATGACATCTCATGAGTAACTACAATCATTGTTATGCCTTCCTTTGCCACTTTTTTCATTACTGAAAGTACTTCACCTACAAGTTCAGGATCTAATGCTGATGTGGGCTCATCAAAAAGAATTACTTCGGGATTAAGGGCAAGTGCTCGAGCTATACCAACACGCTGCTGCTGGCCACCTGAAAGTTGAGATGGATAAAAATTGTATTTTTCTGACAAACCAACCTTATTAAGCACTTTTTTACTTATCTCTTGTGCTTCATTCTTTGGTACTTTTCTTGCGACAACTAAACCCTCCATTACATTCTCAAGCGCTGTTTTATTATTAAAAAGGTTATATGACTGGAAAACCATAGCTGTCTGTCTTCTTATTCTAAGTACATCTTTTTTAGTTTCATGGTTAAATTTTACATGAATATCCCCTATAGATATTTCACCTGCATCTGCCTTTTCCAAAAAATTGATACATCTTAATAGTGTAGTTTTTCCTGAACCACTAGGTCCTAATATTACTACAACCTCTCCTTTGTTAACTTTTAAATCAACACCTTTTAAAACTTCATTTTTTCCAAAAGACTTGTGTACTCCTTTTATCTCAATCAAAGAACTTCCCCCTTACTGTAGATTCTAAGACGTTTCTCCAATATAAACGATAATTTTTCAATTACTATACAAATAACCCAATAAACTATTGCTGCTGCTACATAAGCTTCAAGAAATTTATAATTTGAAGTTGCTGTTATTAATGCTGCATTCATAAGATCAGTTACCGAAATCATAAATACAAGTGATGAACCTTTAATAAGACCTATTAAGCTGCTGCACAACATAGGTACAGCTACAGGCAGTGCTTGTGGCAATACAATTCGTCTTAAAGTCTGGCCCGTTGTAAGCCCTGCAGAATAAGCAGCTTCATACTGTCCTTCATCTACAGCTAGAAGAGCCCCTCTTATTGCTTCAGATATATTTGCTGAAGCAAATAATGATAATGCTATAATTGCTATATAAATAAGAGGTATATCCTTAGCTCGTAATGACCAGTGAAATTTTTCTGCAAGCCCATCAAAACTTTGAACTACTGCAAAATACAAAATTAAAATCAGTAGTACAATTGGTATACCTTTTATAATTACAACAAAAACTTGTGACAATCTATTAAGTATCTTAACCTGAAATACTCTTGTTAATGCAATGAAAGTTCCTATAATACAACCTAGTACTAGTGATGCAAATGACATTATTAGCGTTATAGGAGTATATTTAATTGCTGCTTTAAGTGCTACAAACATGAAACCAATATCAAATCCCATATTTTCACCTACCATCACCTATTATTTTTTTATATGTAACCTTTTTTTCAATAACAGTACAACCTTTTTCTACAAGAATACTTAGCACAAGGAAAATTAATGCTGAACCTATATAGCCCTCAAGTGTATGATAGGTTCTAGCTCCTATGGTTTGTGCTTTTCCCATTACATCAATTATTCCAAGTGAAAAAGCTATAGAGGAGTCTTGAAGAAGACCTACCATATTAGTTGAAAGACTTGGTAAAGCAATCAATAGTGCCTGAGGTGCTACTACTCGATGGAAAGTCTGTATCCTTGTCATTCCTACTGAATAAGCAGCCTCTGTCTGGCCTATTGATACACTTATTATAGCTGATCTTATTACTTCAGCCATAAAAGCTGCAGCATTTAAGCCATAGGTAATTATTACAAAAAATAATTTATCCCATTTATTAATATCAATGCCTATAAGCATAAAAAGCACTGGTAGACCATAATACACTATAAACATTTGCACAATTATAGGCGTACCTCGCATAAAGGATATATAAACAATTGATATTTGATTTAGTATAGGTATCTTATAGATACGAAATAAAGCTAAAATCATTCCTAAAAATATACCTATTACAGTTGCCAGCAATACAATCAATAGGGTGATATGAAGGCGAGATAACAATTGTGGCAAATACTCAAATACTAATCTAATGTCAAATAACTTTCCCATATTTATCTCCTACCTTTAACATTATTTTGGATTGTTTTACAGACATTATCAGAACGTATGATATCACCATAGTGTATTTCATATCTATTAATCATTTGTTGTATAATCTCCACCTAAGACATCTTTTGATATCTTTGACAATGTACCATCTGCTTTCATGGCTTTTATTGTCTTATCTATATCAGCCTTTAACTGAGTATCGTCTTTGCGAAAAATATAATAAGTATTTGAAGTAGCTATAGGATCTCCTACTGTTTTAAGTTTATCTCCATAAGTTTTATTTAAATCAGCTACTATTCTCTTAATGGAAATAAATGCATCTATTCTTCCATCTTCAAGATTCTTAACTAGAGTAGCATTATCTGGTGTTGAATAAACTAGTTTGATGGCATTATTATGTTGTTTGTTATATTTCTCTAAAACATATGCGTCATTACTACCTGGAGATACATTTACAGTTTTACCCTCTAAATCTTTAATAGAATTTATATCAGTTCTATTCTTCAAAACAGTTATTCTTAGAATAAAAGTAGTGTAGCTTTCATCAGAAAAAAGATATTTTTGTATACGTTCTGGGTTTTTCTCAAATTGATGTGCAGCTATATCTACTTTCTTAGAAGCTAAACTAAGTAGAACATTTTTAAAGTCCATTGTTTGATATTCAAATTTATACTGTGGAAGACGTCTATCAACCTCCTTCAAGACTTCATATTCATAACCGGCAAGGTTACCCTTATCATCCAAATAGCAGTATGGTTTAAATGCATTTCCTGTTCCTATAACAATTGTTTTAGGTGCAGAAGAGCTTGATGTACTAGTTGCCTTTGCACCGCAGCCTGCTAATGCGAATATAGTTAGCAGACTGGCTAAAAATAACATAAATATTTTTGGCTTTTTCATAATTAAATCCTCCATTCATGTAAAATTTATATAATTTTAAATTAATAACATTAAAATCATTAATAAATAAAGAGGTCAAAGTTAAATATTATAGAGATTATTGACTAAAACTCTATAATAAACAAAACTTGACCTCTAGTTTGTCTAGTTAATCAAAAAACTTCCTACAGAGAAACTATAGGAAGTTATATTCTTTGTTTCTCTCATCTTTCAGGTTTAACCTGCTGGAATTAGCACCATTGAATATATTCGTAAATGTACATATTCAGGTTGCCGGGCATCATAGGGCCAGTCCCTCTGCCTCTCTTGATAAGAAATTCTATATTTAATTGACTTATTCCAAAATTATATATAAATGATATAACTTTTGAAATGTTTTGTCAATATAAACTTTTACTTAATATATGAGGAATCTAATTTCTCAAATCTAATAAGTAATTTTCTGAAGCGATTCAGCCATGTGTGAACACAATTGCTTTCCCATAGAACTCTCCTCATAATAACTATTTTAAGTTAATTAGTATTATTATAATAAATTGCTGTTAATTCCAATACAATTATGTTAATTTTTTAGTATATGTTCATCTTTAGCAACATCCTATCAGTATAGAAATGTAAAATCAATTTGAAAGTTAATCTTTAGCACATTAGGCGGTGGAGTATTTTGAAAATATACTGGCATGAAGGAAGTAAAAATGTTATAGGCTCTAGGGTTAAAAAAGCTCGTCATATGTTTAGCCCTGCTTTAACTCAAGAAAACTTATCTGCAAAATTAGAACTTATGAATGTAAAACTTGATAGAATATCTATATCAAGAATTGAATCTGGTGATAGATTCGTAGCTGATTATGAGGTAATTGCAATTGCTAAGGCACTTAATGTTTCTCTTGATTGGCTTCTACTTGGCAATTAGTTCTTATTCAAGCTAAATATTTTTCTCAATTTCCATCCCAATTTTTAACATAAAGATAAGATGTATTAGTTAAGAATTTATAATCTTCTTCTACCAATGCATTAAATACTTTATCATAAATTTTGATATATTATATACTAAATAAGTTATGGCAAAATAATTAATAGGCAAAATGAAAATTATACGAAGCAAAAGGAGAGTTTAAATGATATTAAGCGGAAAAGAAATACAGAATAAATTGGGCAAAGAAATTATAATAAAACCTTTTAATGAAAAACAACTCAACCCTAATAGCTATAATTTAAGGCTTCATAATAAATTACTTGTTTATGAAGAAAATATTCTTGATATGAAGAAAGTTAACTCTACAAGAGAGATTATAATACCCAATGAAGGATTCTTGCTAGAACCTAATAAACTTTATTTAGGTAGAACAGTAGAGTACACAGAAACTGATAAATATGTTCCTATGGTTGAGGGTAGAAGCTCTGTAGGGAGACTCGGTTTATTTATCCATGTTACCGCTGGATTTGGAGATGTTGGTTTTAAAGGGTATTGAACTTTAGAAATGTTTTGCATACAACCAATAAAAATATATCCAAACGTTGAAATATGCCAAACTTACTATCATGCAATAGAAGGAGAATATACTAGATATAAAAGTGAAAAATATCAAAACAATAAAGGTATTCAACCCAGTTTATTATATAAGGAGTTTTTAAAATAAATAAGTTTTAATTCAAACTATTTTATGAATGATGAAGAATTACAGGAGCCATCTGTGGAATATGGAGATATTATAAATGCACAGATGGTGATTATATACAGAAAGAACCGGACTTGTATGTTTCCACACATCCGGCTCAAGCCGCCTTTTTACCTCAAACAAGTTAGTATGCCCGGCACGAAAAATCCGTTAAGGTTCAACTTTTCGTTTATACTTTCCACTTTTCTCCTAACCCTGTACTGCTCCTGCGTAAAGCAGTAACATTAGGTACTTAACTCTCATGCAACCTACAAACAGATTGCTCCGTATGCAGTCTCAAGCGGGGATACGCCTAATAACTGACGCAGTTTCCTATAAACCGCTACTAATTAGCGACTTCTTGCCGCACCATTTAATAAGAAGAATGTGTACTATTGAAAATATTATATTGCTTTTTATTTCAAGCAGAAAAATATTGTTATCGGTTCACTTCTCTTGATTTCATCATTAAATGTTCAGTTATTCCTTCCCTATATAAACTAGGTATAGCACCTACTTGAATGTACCCAATTTTTTCATACAGCATTTTTGCTTCTGGATTAAAATCTGCAACTACTAAAAATAGTTTACTATACTCTTTGAAACAATTATCCTCAAAGAACTTTAATAGTTTTTTACCTATTCCTTGATTACGGCTTTCTTGCTTTACTGCAATAATATGTAGATAGGGGAATGAATGAAATATTCCATCTAAAATGAACCATATGAATCCTTTATAATTCTGATTAATATCCATAGCAATGTATATTTCTTCTTTAGCAAATCCTTCTTCTAATGCATTTCGAGCACTTCCTTTTTTAGAAAAATATCTTATCCCCAGTTCAGAATTTGCTAATGCAACTTCACAATCATTTATATAATCCAGGCTTCCCTTTACTATTGTTATTTCCATATGACACCTCTACATCAAATTTTATCAACTACTATGAAATATAATTTATTACGCAAAAAATTACTTTTTTGTCACACATCAAGAAAAATTTGAGTTATACATGTACTAAAATTATACTTATTTTGTTGAGTTCATCTCTTTTTTAAATAATACTATTTTGACAGAACCATCCATATATTCTTTTACGATAGTATAGCTCATTTTCTTATAAAAATAATGATTTCTCTTCTTATCCCCAGGTGTTTCTAAAATCCAAGCAGTTGCATTGGGAAATTGACTTTCTATAAATTTAATAGCTTCTTGTCCAATCCCTTTATTCTCATAATCTGGTATAACAAAAATACCTCCAAGAAAATACGTGCTATCATTATTATCTCTAATAATAATGTCACCCACTATCTGATTATTACAAATTATTTTATATGTTATTTTGTTTAGGACAATATTAGTCATACTTTCTTTAGAATGGTTATATCCAGGACATTCTCCGTATTTAACAAAATCAGCATAGAAACTCTGATTTTGTACATCAATTAATTTATCAACATCATCAATTGTTGCTTTTGTAAATTCAATTTTCATCGTACAAATTCCTTTCACTCAATATGAATTTTCTTCATAATATTTTACTATTGTTTAAATACCGTAGAATCTCAATTAATCAACAAAATATGAAAAGTGCGAATTAACTTATAACTATACTTTTTTAAGAAATTCTATTACTTTATTATATAAAAATGGCTGGATGAAGGGATAAGTTAAATCATTTGGTATAGTACTAAATAACTTAATTTCATTTATCTCATAGTTAGGCAGTTTATCTCTTTTTAAAATAATATGATGAATATTCCATCCCACCATTACCAATCAACTTATTTTCAGTAGGTGAAAAATCTAATTCCTTCAAAGCCTTTATTCTTTCGGTTGCAATAGGAAGTGCCTTTGTTGCTATCATATTACATTCAAACAATGAATAAGTTTTATCAATAATCAATTTTAAAATATCTATTATATTGGCTTTTGTTTCATAATCACTTCTCAAATCTAAACGGAGAAGCCCGCAATTATTAAAATAATCTTTGGATTCTCTATGAAATAATTCTATTGTTCCAATTACAGCATTATATTTTTTATCTATAATAGACCATCTTACAAAACCTTTTCGGTCATACTCGAATTTCCAATAATCAAGAGCCTGCTTCATTCTTTCATGTGTAGCATAATAAAAATCATCTCCGTCACAATTATCACTATTAAATAGAGGAATTGCTTTTTTATCAGAATATACTTTTAATAAGTCATCACAATCGTCAATAGAAATAAATCTTAAGTTGAATTGTTTATTTTCAAATTCGGGGCAACTTACATATACACTATCCATGTTTTCTCCTTTTTAAATTTACTATTTATAGAGTTGTTTTACCTCTTTCATACGCTGTATTGTTAAAATATTGTGGAATAATAGACTTATATAAAATTAACCAATTGAATTAATGAAGTAAAATATTTATCATAGTTATAATCATTGCTTTTCCTTACTAAAATCGCATCAATACCTGCACCTTTTGCTCCCTGTATATCAGCAATATAACTATCACCAATCATAGTTGTACTTTCAACATCGTTTAAGTCACTAAGTACTTTTTGGTATATTTTTATATTAGGTTTCTCATATCCTATATGTGCTGAAGAATATATCTTTATAAAATAATCCCTAATACCTAAATTTTTTACTAGTTCTTCTAATTCTGGTACATGATTTGAAACGATTACATTACAATATCCCTTTTCCATAGTACTTTTTAAGCAAAAGACAGTATCTTCATAAATATGCCACTTAGTTGAATTTAAATATTCCTCTCGTATATTATTTGATATACTATTTGCAGCATTATCTTCAACTCCAAGTTGTTTCAGTATTTTTACAAAATGTTCATTCATGCATTCACCTCATTATATAATGTATTTTTACACATGAAACACTTAATTAATACCATCTCTATATTTCATTAATTGTTCTTTATATGCCTCGGTCTTATGATAACCACATTATTTATACTCGTAACACCACTCTCGATATATACAGTCTGGCACACATACGTTATACAATTCTGGTTCTACATCTTTAATATAATTCAATACTTCTTGCCATACTTCCCTCGTTTCCTTTGATGCTTGATTACATAATCTTTTTCTTGATATATTTATCATTACTTGAGTTGTAGCAATAAATTCGTGTTCTATTATAATAATTGATTCTTCATTTTCACCTATCATTTCAACCGATATCTTATTTATCACTGTACTAAATTTAGCATTACATTTCTTTACATCTTCAAATGCTTTATCAAGCAATTCCGTAGAATAAATCTTTCCAACTGTCATGTATTGTATTGACTTCCATGATACTTAACATGTCGTCATCTGCATTTTAAGACTGTTTGCAGTCTCATCTATTAACGGAGCTGAATATACTTCAGGAATTACGGTTTTCCCTATGGCCTACATGCTACTCTGTGTACACTTCACCTATTTGTTACCAGTTTCGGCGCAACACTCGATAAGGTTGGTTGGTTAGACCCTGTCCTATAGAGACTTCCACTCTATCAGAAATACCAAGCTTCGCTTGGCGTACAAATATCGTAGATTTTACGGTTAATAAATCCCATAAGAATGATGCGAATTAACTTTTAGATTCTCTTACCAATCCTACTCTCAAATTATTGTATCCTCCATATGCCTTGAGGATACAAAAAAGATGCTGTACCCCTCTGGTGCACCCTTGGCTGCAAGGTGTACTTTTGAAACAGTAATCTGGGCCGGCCATTTTTTCATTGATTGGCACCTATCTTTGCATAACAATTCTAAACAACAATTATTTCTTTTTTCCAATGAGGATATAACTAAGCGGAAATTCGTCAAGCAATTTCAGTGTTTCGTTATCTGAATTTCCTAAATTGTACTCATCAAATTCTTGTATCTCAATATTGGCTTGGAGTATAGCGCTTATAATATCAGATATTTTGTGCATAAACCAAAAGCACTCGTCTGACTCATACTCTACTCCACCAACATAATCCATCCCTGTCGCATAATTATAAGGTCCTTTCTTGAAATAAGAAATTAACTTATCAAGATTTTGTTTTTCAAAATCAAATCCATTATCAAAGAAATGAACAAATGGATGTATCTCAGAAATCAATATTTGTCCACCCTTCTTTAGTAGCCTTGATAACACATTAAAATAATTATTCAAATCGGGAAACCATTGCAACGACCCCTCTGAAATATATATAAAGTCAAAGTAATCGTTGTATTTATCTTCAATCTCCAATATGTTGGTTCTTACAAATTTTGCATTTAGCTTTGCTGTTTCGGCAAGCTGCTCGGCTTCGGAAATAGCGATATCGGAAATATCAAACCCTATCGCTTCTTTTGCGCCAAACTTCATGAGCGACAACAACTCCCTACCGTTTTGGCATTGCATTTGAGCTATGATCTCACCATCAAAATTAATATGTTTCAATTTGTTAACCACAACATCATCATAATCGCTGTTAAATGTTGTGAACTCAGGATTTTTAAAACTCTTTAGCAATGAATTTTTTCTTGCCTTTTGATGATATTTCGAAGCTTGATTCCAAGCGGCTCGATTGCCTTCAAATATATTTTTATTGCTCATAATATTACCTCGCTTTATATAAATTTTCTAACATCGCAGTTAATAAGGGATGCGAACTTTCACTATTGTAGATAATGCTTATTTTGTACGTCCAAAAGAGTTTCTTATTTCATTCAAAAGTTGTAATACTATATCTCTTGAATATGTAAATTCATATCTCTCGTTTCCGCATCAGCTTTAGTACCAAATGTGTTTAATGAATTACCCCAGAATATATCGTCCAAATTGTAGTAATGTTGTAAATGTATCTATTACTTATATACAACGAATCCATAGTGATAAGGCGGTAAGCTAATATAATTGTATCCTATTTGTTTAAATCCAGCTGTTAATGCCCATTCTTTCATTTCAATAGGCTTTGGGCGAATATCCATACTTGGACCTCTTGGAGTATCTGGATCATAATTCCAATGAATAAGACCGGCCTTTCCCCCTACCTTAAGTATTCTGTATGCCTCATCCAAAATTTCTAATGGCTTGATATGATGCAGTATGTTGAACAACATAACATAATCAACCGAGTTATCGGGTATCCCTGTACCATTAGCTATAAAATCACGCTTTACGAAAGTTATATTATTTTTAGGAACAGTTTTCGATGAAGCTATATTAAGCATCTCATCTTCCATATCTATGGCAATAACATTACCTCTAATCCTCTCAGCACTGGGCAATGTAAATGTTCCATAGCCACAGCCAAACTCTACAAGAGAATTTATATCTTGATTTATTTCCATTTTATCAAGAATAAGTTCTACGCTAAATAAACTTTCCCAGTATTTTTGTTCAGGCATTCCACTGTCACGAACCTTCATTTTTTACACCTTCTCCTATTAATTATAAATATAACAAAAAGGCCAGCATTTCTATAAAGAAAGCTCGCCTTCAGTTTTCTGATTAGCAAGTGAAAATCAAAATATATAAAATAGTTTATCTTATTTTGTTTAGCTTTTCTACTAATTTACTAAAATTATAGCTGCTAATGTTGAATAAATTACTATATCTGATATATACCTGGTCATTTTTGATGATTCCCGCTAGATTATATACTTATATTTCAGCAATTACTCGGCAGGGAAGTCCGGAAAATCCACTCATATTTACCGGGAAAGTATATACTGTAAATGACTCGCCGGATGCTTTCTCCAGCATTAGGTCTAAATTATCTAGATTTTCAATAATAAATACTCCTCTGTCAGCACAGTGCTGATCAATACGCAGATGATTAGCTGGTTTTTGTGCTCCATTCATATCTATGCCTATGAAATTCACCCGTTTATCTATAAGATAATCAATCAACTCATCAGATAACTCGATATTTGTGGAAAAATATTCTTTTGTTCCATATCTAAGTTGTTTTAAAATTCCTGAATAAAACATTACAAAATCACCTTTTTTTACACTACTTAAATCGAGATCATTTACTTTTACCTCTCCATTTTTAATATGACTTACATCAAATACTCTACCCCTTGTTATAGCTTTATCTATAGAAAATTCTTTGTTCATAACATCAAAGTGAGTTCCTATATATCCCTGTTTTTCAAGGTTCATATTCGCTTGTCCTAGCAAATCCAATATCTCTTCTAATGCTTTTTTATCCACTTTAAAACTCAAGTCAATTTTCATATAAAGCCCTCCATTATAATATATTTAATTTATCAGAAAATAATCTCACATGATTTGACCAAACCTAAGTTAACTAATACGTGCTGTTATCTTTCCTAAAATCCTTAAACGTATTGTCCATCATAGAGTTTATATCGTTAAGAAATCTCAATATAATTGCTCTCTCGTCTTCATTATATTTATCTATAATAGATTCTTTATCCTGTTGGATTTTATCATGTATTCCTTTGTGAATTTTATATATCCTTTGCCCTGATTCTGTTAACCTGTAGTATATTTTTTGCTTATTTCCTGATTCTTGATACCTCTCAACAAAACCCTGACTAAATAATTTCTTACACATTTTTGTAATGGCACCAGTTGTCATCCCTAATTCATTGGATATTTTAGTAACATTGGCATTTTCAATATCTGCTACAACAGAAATGCAATGTACTTGTGAAATACTAAGTTCGCCCTCAATATTAGGAATAAATAACTCAGTGCTTTGCTGAATTTTTTTTAAAGAAAATATAATATCACTCTCAATACTCATTATGAATCCTCTCACTTTCTTCTTTGGAAACAAGTTAAGTATAAGCCAATCTTCCTTCCGTGTCAACAAGATATTTTTTCATTGAATCATGATTATACAATCGAACTCAAGAAAATCGCATATTTTCTAAAAAATAAAAACAATAGCAAAGCTCCCTAAATTACTATTTATTGAGTTGTTTCACCTTTTTCGCATGTCCTATTGATTTCCATTTGTGCAATATATATTAGATTAATACTTCTTCAAAAAACAAATAAATCCTTTCTAAAAGGAGGAAAATTTAATAATTTCAGTTTCATAAAGGTTGTTTTCATCTTTTATAGAATCCACAAATTCTGTATCTTTATTTTCCCCTACAGGTACCTTCTTTTTGTCTTTCAAGTAAATTAACACGTTCAAATTCTGCAATAGCACTTATCATCGTAATCATTAACTTTCCTGTAGTAGTTGATGTGTCTATATTTTCTTTATCGCTTACTAAATGTACCCCTTTTACCTGTAATTCTTCTACTATATTTAATAAGCCTTTCGTTGATCTCGCTAACCTATCCAAACTACTAACATATATTGTATCCCCTTCTCTTGCAAAGCCTATCATTGCTTTTAATTCTGGTCTATCTATATTTTTGGTACTAACCTTTTCAGTAAATACTTTATCCATACTATATTTTTTTAACACTTCAACCTGTCTTCTTTCATTCTGTTCAACCGTACTAACCCTAACATATCCTATATTCATTATTAATGACTTCCTTTCCTTAACTTCTATACGTCTATAATAATATATCTTCATAATATTTATGGTTATTAATAACTTATCTAAAGTATTTTTAATACCAAATAGTGCAGATTTTTCACCAAATAAAAATATTCTATTGAGGCCTACCATAGATTTTTTGCCTTCTTTCAACTGCCTAGTTTCTCGTGTTTTCCTTCAATTTCCGTCTTCTTCAGTGAAGGTAGTACCCGTTATCTTACTACCTTGAAATAAATATACACTATAAAAGGTATACCATAAATTGTATTTGAAGGATCCACATCTATATCTGTCCCAACACCTATGAGTATTTCTAGATTTTCAATCAGTGATCCCCTTACTCCTATAAAAGACATAATAAAGATTAGTATTACGATAATTATCAAGAAGATTTTAGAACTTTTCATAAGCGTCACCATTTTTTATTGGATAGAAATATTTGTATTCCTACCGAAAAAAATAGATGACTCCTACTTTGAATTCAAAGTAGGAGTCATCAGCATAACGCATTTAAAGGCGAACTCCATCACCTATTTATAAATATTATACTATAGAGTTAAATAAAAATCCACACTATTTAATATCACAAAACCATGGATTTTATATCATCACACAATTTATTATATTACCTTATACTTTTCTATATTAGTTATCATACTTAATATTATTGCTATAACTGAACATATTGCTCCAAAATAAAATGGTGCTGATGGAGAAACTCGATCCCATAGCAAACCCGCAATAGCACTTGCTGGAATGGCTAATAATCCAACAGAAGCATTATATAATCCAAAGGCGGTTCCTCTTATATTTTCACCAACTAAGTGAACTACAAGAGACTTTGCTATACCTTCTGTTGTTGAATAATATATTCCATATACAATATATAGTACCCATATGTGCCAGGGAAGTTTAGCAAGAGCGAAACCTACATAAGTTAGTGCATAAAGAAACCATCCTAATCGCATAACATTAATTCTTCCAATTTTATCTGAAAGAATTCCACTTGGTATAGAGAGTAACGCATAAAACAAATTAAATACGGCTATGATTATTGGAATTTTAATAGGAGATATACCTACATTTTCAGCCCTCAAAATTAAAAATGCATCACTACTGTTACCTAATGTAAATGTAAGTATAATAATGAGAAATAACATAAATTTTCCTTTTAATATGGTTCTATCAAATTTAAACTTTACTCCTACATTTTCTCCCACTTTTTCTTTAACAAATATTCCAATTATAATAATTGTTATAAATGCAATAATTCCTGCAGCTATAAATAAATATCTATACTTTTTTATTTCTCCATATACAGCAAATTTTAAAAGTAGGTATGTTGTAATTAGAGGTCCTATAAAAGAACCCAAAGTATCTAATGTTCTTTGTAATCCAAAAGCAAAACCTGTTTTATTTGCTTTAGATGATTTTGCCACAAGTGCATCTCTTGGTGCGTCTTTTAATCCTTTCCCTACGCCATCTAGCAACCTTAACCCTAAAACACTAAAAGCACCTGTTGCTAAGAATAGAATTAATCTTCCTATTGCTGAAAGTAAATAACCTATAAAAACTATTGATTTTCTTTTTCCTATCTTATCCGAGATAATTCCGGATAAAATTCTGAAAATACTCACTATAGTAGTCACTGCTCCCTCAATAAGCCCTATAGTACTTTTATTTAGTCCTAGGATTTGAGAATAAAATGTTGGTAAAACAGGCGAAATCATATCTTGACTTAACCCCCCAAAAAATGCCACCCATCCTAATTTCATAACATTTTTATTAGCAATATCATCTATATTATTTGACAAAGTTCTTATCTCCTTTTTTATAAAAATAAATTTCAAATTTTTAGTTGCCACATCACTTTTCCTTGCTATTTATCCATTATCATATTTACTGGTGTTGTAAATATAACACCCTCCTTAACAATGATTTTAAGTTCATCTAATAAATCTTTTAAATATTGAGAAGCAACAATACTTTCTATTACAATAGGCATTTGTTCACTAAACGAAAACATGCGTTGTTTATGCACAACTCTATCTTTGCCATATCCAACAATACCCTTAGTAATTGTAGCCCAAATAACCTTTGTATTTTGAAAAAAATCTAAAATCTTTTCGTACTCTTCTCTTTTAAACCACAAATCATTCTCTTTTGTATAAACTTTAACAACAAAATAATCATGCATTTCCATATCTTTCTCCTCCATTCCTTTAACTACACTCACTTGGCCATGAATCATATTTCCAGTAAGTTCTTGTTTCACTTTTTCTATTTGCCTATTACTAGCAACTGTCTCTAAAATAACAGCCAAGTTGTTAAATGCTACATCTTCAAGTGTAAATGAATGCAGTCCACTTTGATAATCAAGGTTTAATTCGCTACGCCTAATTATCAATCCTGGGAATCCTTTTTTCCCTAAAAATTTCTTTATCCATTTATAGGCATTATGTGAATTAGCAGTATATTCTTGCTCCCCAACTATTATTCTTAATAAACTATTCATGTTATTAATGAATTCCCCTATCCATTTTATGTTATAAAAGCTTCTATTAAGTGGATAAAAATATTTGTATAAATTCTATAACCATCAAAATATATAAACCTAATTATATATAAATCTTACCTTTTTAATTTAAATGGTGTCATAATAGAATCCCTACCTAGTTCTTCTTCAATTCTTAAAAATTGGTTATATTTAGATACACGCTCTGTCCTTGACATTGAGCCAGTTTTGATTTGTCCTGCACATAATCCTACTGCAAAATCTGCAATAAATGTATCTTCTGTTTCTCCAGATCTATGAGAAATCATGGTAGTATAACCTACTTCCCGTGCCATTTTTATTGTTTTTATAGTCTCTGTGATAGTTCCAATCTGATTTAATTTAATTAAAACTGAATTGGCAATGTGTTTTTCAATACCTTTTTTTAAAATGGAAGGATTCGTAACGAAAATATCATCTCCTATTAATTGAATTCTATTTCCTAATTTTTTAGTTAGGAATTCCCAACCGTTCCAGTCATGCTCAGAAAGTCCATCCTCTATTGATATAATAGGGTATTTATCTATTAGCTTTTCATAATATAAAGTCATTTCTTCGAATGATAATTCTTTTCCTTCAAAATTGTATATTCCATTTTTATAAAACTCACTAGCAGCTGGATCTAAAGCAATAGCGATATCTTTTTCAGGTGTATATCCTGCCTTTTCAATTGCTTGAATAAGTAATTCTATAGCTTCTTCACTTGATTTTAGATGAGGAGCAAATCCACCTTCATCTCCAACTGAAGTTACCAGTCCTCTTTCACTTAACAAACTTTTTAACGTATGATATGTTTCAGCAATACTTTCAATTCCTTCATGAAAACTTGAAAATCCTATAGGTGTGATTAAAAATTCTTGAATATTAATTCCAGAATCAGCATGCTTACCACCATTAATAACATTAAAGAAAGGAAGTGGTAATTCTATATTAATACCTCCTAGATAACGGTAAATTGGAATCCTTTCTGATTGAGCAGCCGCACGACAAACAGCCATGGATGTACCCAAAATGGCATTTGCACCCAAATTCATTTTAGTAGTTGTTCCATCTAAATCAATAAGTATCTGATCAATCATATCTTGATTAAAAGGAGATAATCCAACAAGTGCTTCTCTTATAGAACTATTTACATTTTTAATAGCTTTTAAGACACCTTTACCGCCTAGCCTTTTTCCACCATCCCTCAATTCAACTGCTTCTTTATCACCTGTTGAAGCACCTGAAGGAACGCTTGCTCGCCCTAAGCTTTCATCATTCAGTAGAACATCAACTTCAATTGTGGGGTTTCCTCTCGAATCAAAAATTTCTCTTGCAGTTATCATCTGAATTTTTTTACTCATAAATCTTTCCTCCTAAAACAAATTATAATAAATTTACATAACTAAATATAACTAATCCCAAACAAATGGCAATAAAACATTAATTCCCAATAGTAAGTATTTCTTGTAATTTCACTTCTGCTGAAAAAAATAGATGACTCCTACTTTGAATTCAAAGTAGGAGTCATCAGCATAAAGCATTTAAAGGCGAACTCCATCACCTATTTATAATATCATACTATAAAGTTGAATAAATGATAAAAATGAATACCACTAATATTTAATTATAATAATTTTCGAGATTTTTAAATGTATTTATATATTATGCAAAATACTAAAAATTATTCTATTGAATGGTAATTTAATTTTAAACAGTGAAGATGAGTATAGAACCCTAGCAGATAAATATAAAATCCCTTGCACAGAAATCTACGCTAAGCATTTAACTGGAGATATTGCGTTAATAATTGCAAATATAGAGTTTGGCGAGAACTCCAATAATGCTACTGGAATACTTAATAAAGGTATCGATACTAAAGAAATCAATCCTATTTTATCGTAATATTTGCCAATAAAGATAGCAAACGCTCCGTCTACTGCCATTGCTATTGCATATAAAGTAGGTATTAGTGCTTCACTTAATACCTTTTGTGACATGATTTGAGGAGTTATCTTTGAGAGCATTTAAGGATGGAGAAAACCTAATTGGATAAATTCCTAATAATTGCTCTGATTTTTTACAATAAAGGCACTTAGCTTTTGACTAGATGCCTTACACAATACATGTTAGGTGTATATTCTATGTTTGTTATTATATCATCCCAATATTTTGCAAAAATAAAGCTTAGAGTAGTAAAGCTGCTCTAAGCTCTATATCATATTTTACCTTAAGTCCTCCTCATAAGCCTTAGCCGTTTTATTGCCACCTACTGTTCCAGCTTTTCTAGCAATTAAATCTCCATTATAGATTTTCTTTGAGCCTATTCCAATTTCTTCATCCGGTTCTCTTTTAAACTTAGCTACTTTGCCTGTTACTACTAAATTACTATTGTTACGTGCCATAAGAAACACCTCTTTCTAGAGCAATTTTAAATGCTACACTTAAAGTTTGTGTATTTCTATAAAAAATACTCTAGGTAATTGAATGGATATAAGGAAATAGATATAAAAATAAGTTTAAATTTATAAATTTATAACTGAATATATCATTTTTCACTACCCGTTTTGCCTGTAATTCAGCAATAATGTTTTAGGTATATACGGCATTATTAAGGACTTTTGTATATATAATAACCTAGTCTATAAAATTTCATATATTACCTGTTTGTGGAATGATGAGGACATGTTCTTATATGGTCATCCACCATACCAATTGCTTGCATAAATGAATAGATAGTAATCGGTCCCACAAATTTAAAGTTCCTTTTTTTCAGATCTTTGCTAATTTGCTCTGATAAACTACTTTTATTAGGAATATCACTATCAGATTTCCAATTGTTTATCAACGGTTTAAAATTCACATAATTCCATAAAAAATCAGAAAAGGTTCCATACTCTAACTGTATTTTAATAATTGCTAAAGCATTATTTCTTACAGATTTTAATTTTGATAAATTTTTAATAACATTAAATCTTGTTCTGATATCTCCTATTTTTTCATCACTTAACTTTGAACAATATACAACATCAAAATTGTGAAAAGCTCTTCTATAATCTTCTCTTTTTGAAAGTACCATATTCCATGATAATCCAGATTGAGCGCCTTCTAATGTAAGCATTTCAAATATGTATGAATCATCACGGCTTGGTACGCACCACTCGCTGTCATGATACTGCAGCATCATTAGATTTTTTCCTGGCCATAAACAAGAATTCATAAAAATCCCTCCCCAGCATTTACGTTTTTTATTATACCTGATATAATATGACGACACTATGTCATGTTTCATTATGAATTGATCTAATTTACCACCTTTTTTGACAGCTTGTCCTGGTTGAACTAACACTACTCCCACAAAACTTAAAATTAAAATATATCAATACTTTTAGAATTGAAAATCTTCTAAGGGATTAACAATTGATAAATTCTTTCAGCACTTGACCGATGCACTTTATTCCTATAACAATTTTATCCTCTGGCATATTTGAGTAGTTAATTCTAAAATTATTTTCTTTTCCACCATTTGCAAAGAAGGAACCGCCTGGAACAAATGCAACGTTTCTTTCAAGACATTTTCCAAGTACATCTCTTGCATTTATCTCCGCTGGAAGTTGAACCCACATAAATAATCCACCATGAGGCCTTGTAAATGTAACTCCTTTTGGGAATTCTACTTCCATTGTTTTTATAGCTAAATCACGTCTTTTCTTATAAACTTTAAGAATTTTAGCTATATGTTTATCAATATCATATAATTCAAGATACTTCGCTATATCCCTCTGAGCCATTGTATTACATTGAAGATCAGTAGATTGTTTTACCAGCACATACTTTTGTATAATCTCTTTCTCTCCTGCAATCCATCCAATTCTATAACCTGGGCAAAATATTTTTGAAAAAGTACCCAGACATAAAACATTTCCACTCTTATCAAACGATTTTACAGATGGCAGTTTATCACCTTCATAACGAAGTTCACCATAAGGATTGTCCTCAATAACGATTATGTTATACTTTGTAGCAAGTTCTGATAATCTTTTACGTCTATCAATACTCCATGTTCTCCCCGTAGGATTTTGAAAATCAGGAATAACATAAATCAATTTAATTCTTTCAGTAGTTTTGAGTATCTTCTCAAGTTCGCCTACGATCATACCATCTTCATCTGTAGGCACTTCAACAAATTTACAGCTATATGCTTTAAAGGCACTAATCGCTGCAAGATATGTAGGGCTTTCACATAGTACAATATCTCCTTCGTCTAAAAAAACCTTTCCTGAAAGATCAAGAGCTTGTTGTGAACCATGTGTAATTAATACATTTTCATACTCAAAAGAAGTTCCTAACATTGTATTCATTCTATTTGCAGCCCATTTTCTCAAAGGATCATAACCCTCTGTAGTTGAATATTGAAGCGCATTTTTTCCATCCTCTTCAAGTACAAGCCTATTAACCTCTTTTATTTCATCAATTGGAAAGAGTTCAGCTGCAGGGAGTCCTCCTGCAAATGATATAACCTCCGGGTGCTGAGTGAGCTTTAATAGTTCTCTAATTTCAGATGCTTTTAAATTATCCATTCTATGAGCATATTTAAAATTCATGTTTATCTCTCCTTTTTCAAATAATATATAAAATAAAAAATCCTGTCCTTTGTATAAATACAAAGGACAGGATTTAAATTCATCTTCCTGCGGTACCACCTTAATTGATGTAAAACATCCACTCATTTAAAGAATGCAAACACATTCCGGATTTATAACATAATCCCAATGTTGTGAATTACTCAGAATTTTACCAAATCCTTTTGACCCACACTCTCAAAGGCTACTTTTCTATACTGCGTTCTGTTAGCTTCCCAGCACCACCAACTCTCTTTAAGTGCACGTACAGTTTTATCTCCTCATCAACGATTTACTATATAATTATTATTATTAACATATTTGTAACTTCCGCACCGCCAATAACTTGTTATCTATAAGCGATAGTACTTATTCCAATAAGAATAGCACTTTAACTTTAGCTTGTCAATGTTGAAAGATAAAATTAAATATTATACTTACCATGTTCAATTAAGACACATATAAAAAATAAAGATATTGTGATGCTAAGATTATTTATTTTGGGGCGTGATCTATCTATATGATAACTCATAGAAAAGAAACAGTCTATACTTTTTTTAATTTATCCATATAATTATTATTGTTGCAACAAATAAATAATTGGATTGGAGAAAGAATATGATAAAGAAGAAAATATCAAATATCCCTTTTGGACCATTTATTACAGTTTTAGCAGGAGCCATGGTTAATGGAAAGCCAAACTATGCCACACTAGGTGCATATGGTGTTGTAAGTCAGAAGCCTGTATTGTATATTTCATTGAAAAATTCCCACTATACAACTTCAGGCATAGTGAAAAATGGATTCTTTAGTGTAAACATACCATCCTCTGAATCTATTGATAAGACTGATCTTTGTGGGTGTGTCTCTGGTAATAAAGAAGATAAATCGAATGTTTTTGATTCGTTCTATGATGATGCAGGAAATGCGCCAATGATAAAAGAATGTCCTGTAAATTATCTTTGTAAGGTAATACAGACAATTCCTATATTTGATTTTACCATGTTTATTGGAGAAATTGTTGCAGTATATGCCAATGAAGACTGCTTGGAAAATGGAAGGCCAAATGCTCTAAAAGTTAAACCAACAATAATGATGGATTCAGGGTACTTTGATCTAAAGGATAGAGTTGGTTCAATATTTAAAACCATAAGTACCGCTAAGCCTAAATAATAAGTATTAATATAAGGATAATACAGAATTTTATTATCTTATGACCTGACTTAAAATGAAATATTAATAAAACATCGTATTATTCAAAACTGAATTCTACGATGTTTTTATGATTCTTTATTACAGAAATGTCTGTATTTTCATTATGTTTAACAGTGCAAAATAAGTTTACTGTGATCTTTTAACCAGCTAAACTAAGTATTTCATCAACACCTTTTTTATACCCTCCTGCTTTCCTAAGGGATTTTCCAATTCTTTCACTATTTATTTTAAAGGTGTTGTCTGAAAGAATCTTAGCTACTGATTGTTTTAATACCTCTTGAGTAACTCTGTCTTTTTCAATAACAATTCCTGCACCTAATTCAGCTGCTCTATTAGCTACAAAAGGCTGATCAGCGAATTGAGGAATAAAAATCAATGGAACATTATAATACAGACCTTCATTTGTACTGTTCATTCCACCATGAGTAATAAACACATCTGCATGTTTTAAAATTTCAAGCTGAGGTACATAATTACGAACAATAAAATTTGATGGAATAGATCCAAATGTATTAATATCTATGTTTTTACCCACAGACATAATAATTTTTACATCCATATTACCAAAAGCCTTAAAACAACTTTTATAAAACTCAATTGAATTATTAAATATAGTACCTAAAGATATATAAATAACTTTATTCTTATCATCAGTTTCCAAAGAAAGATTTATATTTTCTTTTCTGTCTGATATTGATGGGCCAATAAACTTATAATTTTCATCAAAACTTTCACCACAAGGTTGAAAATATTTAGAAGTATATACAATATTAATCTTACCACTTCCAGTTAATGCAGCAGATATACCTGGAGACTTTATACCGTACTTTTCTTGTAGATTTTTAGCAAAGTTTGGATCCTCTGAACTATTTAAAATTTGCTGAATTTGAGTTCCAAATTGACTAAGATGTGATGATAAAAAATTTGTTCTTTCATTTGATGCAAAAGTAGTAATAGAACAAATTGCAGGTATTTTTAATATTCTTCCTACTTCAGGACCTATTATAAATGATGAATCGTAAATGATGTAATCAAATTTTTCCTTTGAATTAAACACAACTTCAATTATTTGGTTAAAGGTACCTTCAAATATTTTCTTAAAGGTACCAATACCTTTTAATAGTAGTTTGTTATTTTCTAAATTTAGGTTTCCATTAATAAAATTTGAGATATTTGATGCATTTGATATATCAAATACATTCTTATAACCTTTAAATTCAGCACCTGTTTTCTCTATTTTAGTTCTGAACTCTTCACTGGCAATGTAAGTAACCTGATTCCCTCTATTTATGAATTCTTTAACTAAACCTATAGTAGGGTTAACGTGTCCATGACCAAGCATATTTACAAATAATAATTTTGACATTTTTATTCCTCACCCTCTTAAAATATATTTCATACATAAATAGTTCTTGTAGAAATGTTTCGCTTACGAACATTTTAATTATGAAATATATTATAGTCTAATAAGTATTTTGTGTCAAGGTATATTCAAATAATAAGCAGATTGACTGCTTTATTTTGGACAAAACCTAATGAATTCTGCATTTACCTTAAAAATTAACCATATGACAATATTTTCTAGATTTTCTTCAAAATAAATATGATTACTACTATTTATTAACACAAATAGTAGTGATTTGAAGTATGGACATATTTAATTCTTTTATGTTATAATTTTTTAAAGACTATGAAGAGAAGAGTAGATAAACATATGAATTTACAGAGAGCTCTATCAAGGTGAGAATGAGTAAGGATTTTTTTATTGAAGAAGGTTTCAGAGTTGCACACCGAATCTGGTTTCAGGGGTAGGCTGTGACGGTATAACCCGTTATAAGTTATAGAGTATACAATTAATTATGTACTTGAAGAGGTCTATATGGCGACATATGGATAAACTGAGGTGGTACCACGAATATATAACTTTCGTCCTCAAGATTGAAATCTTGGAGGTGAAGGTTTTTTATTTGTCTAAAAATCCATTAAATCATAAATAAATATTTAAAGGTGGTATGGCTAAAATGTATAAGGAATTTGAAAGTATAGAAAACTTAGAAAAGATAATGCCAGATTCAAATGAATTTGTAGTGGAAAGAGTTAAAAAGTTAAATAAGCTTTATGAATTGGGGGTTAATCCATATCCTTATAGCTACAAAGATATAACTCATACTAAGGATATTTTTGATAACTTTGAAAATATAAAAGAAGAACAAGAATTCACATTAGCAGGAAGAGTTATGCTAATAAGAAGGATGGGAAATGCTACATTTGCCAATATTATAGATGAAAAAGGAAATATACAAATATTCTTAAGTAAAAGGCTAATAGGTGCTAAAAGTTACGAAATCTTAAAATTAATTGATGTAGGAGATATTATTGGAGTTGATGGAGTTGTATTTAAGACACAGACAGGTGAAATCACTATTAGAGTAAATCAGTTTGAATTATTGTCAAAGTCCATTAGAACACTTCCAGAAAAATATCACGGTATACAAGATGCTGACTTAAGGCAAAGACATCGTTCATTAGACATGATAATGAATGAGGGTGTTAAAGAACGATTTATTAAACGTTCAAAAGCCATAACAACTATCAGAGAATACTTAAACAATTTAGACTTTATTGAGGCAGATACTCCTATTCTGGATACTAAATACGGTGGAGGAGAAGCAAAGCCATTTACAACCCTTGTTAACGCATTGGATTGTAATGTATATATGAATGTTTCTCCAGAATTATATTTAAAAAGACTTATAGTTGGAGGAATTGAAAGAGTTTATACCTTTGCAAAAGCTTTTAGAAATGAGGGAATCGACAGAACACATTATCCAGAATTTAGCTTGTTTGAATGTTATATGTCTTATGCTGACTATAATGACATGATGAAACTTATGGAGAATATATATGAACATGTATTTAATAAAGTTAATGGAACAACAAAGATTCAGTATGGAGACGTAGAAATTGATTTTAAAGCTCCATGGAAGAGAGCGAAGATGTGTGACCTTGTAAAAAAGGATACTGGAATTGATGTTGAGACACTTACTAGGGGAGAAATTATTAAAAGTATTAAGGACAATGGGCTCTTAATAGAAAGTCAAAATGAGGGATTAGTTATTGATGAATGTTCAAAGGGAGAATTAATAGTTACTTTGTTTGAAGTGTATTGTGAAAAGAAACTAATTCAACCAACTTTCGTTATAGACTTTCCTGAAGAATCTTCTCCGTTATGTAAGATTCATAGACATAACTCGGATTTAATTGAAAGGTTTGAACCTTATGCTTATGGTGTTGAGCTTGGGAACGCTTATTCAGAACTTAATGACCCATTGAAGCAAAGAATACTTTTGCATGAACAAGCGACAAAACTAAGAGCTGGGCTTGAAACAGCAAGCCCAATGGATGAGGAATTCGCTGTTGCTATCGATACTGCAATGCCACCAACTGGAGGATTAGGAATAGGTATTGATAGAATGATAATGTTTCTTACTGGTTCTTATACCATAAAAGATGTTATAGCATTTCCTCTAATTAAAAGATAATAATAAAATAACATATACAATATAAGAAAAAGGACTCATATCACTGATAAAAAGTGTTGATATAAGTCCTTCTGTTGTTATATGTTATTTAATTTTTTATATGTATTTTTAGTTACAAAAAAATTAAATAGTTACGTCAAATAGGAAATAAGCACCAGCTAATACTGGTGCTTATTGACAATGATGTATTTCATATTTAAACCTAATCCCTACACAATTATTATATATTAATTATATATAATAATTGTCAAAACATTATGTGATTTAATAATAAACACTCGGATTTCTGACATAAAAATAAGTATTTTCCTTTTCTATTTTCAACAAATTTCACTATAATATAATAAATTACCATATATAAATAATTATACTCTAAATACTATTATTAAAGAAAGGTTCATTATGACAAGAGAAGAGTTTATAAAAATAGTAGATTCAAAAGTTAAACTTATAAGAAATGAAAAAGGCTATACACAAGATAAAATGTCAGATGTTCTAGGAATATCAAAAAAAACCTTAGTACAAATAGAAAAAGGACGATGTTCTTTAGGCTGGACTACAGCTATTGCTGCATGTACTATCTTTAAAGACAGTGAAATTTTGCAGCTGGCTTTTGGCGGTGAGGCAGAAGACATTATATTATCTTTAGCCTTTAATGGTTATGAAAAAGCTTATGAAAAAACCCTTGGTGGAAATATATGGTGGAGAGATATTGAATTTAACGGCATTTATAAAATTCAACAGAATATAATATCAAAACACTATAGAATTTTAAATGATAAAGATAGAAGAATCTGTTCATCATTTGAGCTTGACTATATACGAAAAAGACTCAATGGACTGAACCAATAGCTTTTAATAAGGAGGATGAAATATTTAATGATTACAAATTTTTTAAGACTACTTTTTACAAGCTCTCTTAAACCCTTTGTTTTTACGAACAAAAATAATTATGAGCTTAATATGGATGTTCCGGAACTTGGAATATATGTCCACATTCCATTTTGTAACACCCTATGTCCCTTCTGCCCTTATAACAAGGTAAAGTATGATAAATCTCTAGCTGCTTCATACAAGGATGCCTTAATAAAAGAAATCCTCATGGTAAGTAGTCTAAATAAGAAAATGAATAAAATAACTAGTGTATATTTTGGTGGTGGCTCACCAGCACTTATGCTTGAAGAGCTTTTTGATATTTTCGCCGCATTGAGAAATAATTTTAATATAACATCAAATATAGGCTTAGAACTTCATCCAAGGGATGTTAATCAAGAAACTCTTTTAAAGCTGAAAAGTATTGGTTTTGACATGGTTAGTATAGGTATTCAATCTTTTCAAGAAAAATGCTTAAAGGTTTTGACCAGAGACTATATTAATGGTGCCGAGAAAGTGAAAATGGCAGCAGATGCCGGCTTTACTACTATCGATGTTGACCTTATCTTTGGTATAGAGGGACAAACCAAGGAGGATTTAAAAAATGATTTTACTACTGCATTTAAGTCAGGCGCAACTCAAGTTTCAACCTATCCTTTTATTGATTTTTCCTATGCTAACAACAAAACTAAACCCTTAGGAAAAAAAGATAAAAAAAAGCTTCTTGAATATCTTGAAACAGTAAGTGAAGAACTTCAGTGCACTAGAACTGCTGTATGGACTTTTGGCAAGAAAGATGTTCCTAAATATTCTTCTGTTACAAGAGATAACTTTATAGGCTTTGGTCCAAGTGCCACTACTCTTTTAAAGGATCTATTTAAAGTTAATACCTTTTCAGTAGAAGAATATATAAAATGTATAGACAATAGAAATATTCCAACTGCCCTTACCCTAAATTTCACTAAAAGAACTCGTGCACTTTATTGGCTATTTTGGAATTCCTATACCTTAAAAATTAACAGTGAAAATTTTAAAAAGCTTTTTAATAGTGATTTAGACTACATATTTAAATTTGAATTGAGACTTGGAATGCTTATGGGATTAATACACAAAACAGAAGAAGGTTATAAATTAACTAAAAAAGGAACCTATAAATATCATCTAGTGGAACAAATCTATACTCATCAGTACATAGATAAGACTTGGAGAATAGCAAGACAGGAAGCATGGCCAGATAAGATAAAATTGTATTAGACCATCACTCCTGACGTTTCAGTGACTTTATTCTTCTTAAAATATTCAATGGTATAAGTCCAATAATTCTGCTATATCATTTATAGCCAAATAACAATTTTCAACACTGCCAAAGCCGTACTTGGCAAATACAAAAGGAACTCCTGCAAATACCGTAGCCTCATAGTCTCCCTGTGTATCTCCTATATATACCACATGATCCAAATGATTCCTTTTCATAACAAGCATGATATTTTCGCCCTTACCCTTACCGGTGTTTCCGAAACATTCATAGTCTGTAATATACTTTTCAATTCCTGCTTTTTTCATGAATAATTCAATATAACCAGACTGACAGTTACTTACAATAAATAAACGACACCTTTCCGAAAGTTTTATAACAGTTTCTTTTACATCTGGAAACAGCAGATTATCTGTATTTTCTACCAACGCACTATGCTCATATTTACAGCATTTTTTCAATATTAACTCTCTTTTTTCCTTACCGGCATGAGGAAACAAATCATCTGCTATTTCCTCCATGGTCTTCCCAAACTCTTTCTTAAGCACAGAGGATGTTATGATTATATCTGTTCCGCCAACCTCTGAAATTGCTCTATTCCAAGCTTTAGCTACAACTTCTGTTGAATCCCATAATGTACCATCAACATCAAATATTATGTTCTGCATGATAAAAATCTCCTTTATACTATAATAAGATGTATTTGAACTTATTGTGCATGAATAAAACTTTTGAACCTGATTTAATTCTAAGTGTGAAAAGAATTAAATCAGGTTCATAGATTCATCAAGTAATTCTGTAGTGTATTTACATGGCAGCTTTAAAAATATTCATTATATCCACCAAAGTTCCCCTTCTTGGATTTGTGAAGGAACTAACATCCTTTTCGGCATTTTTAGAGAGAACCTCTAAATCACCCTCATCAACTCCAATGGAACTGAGATGAGTTGGAATACCAATATCTTCACATAGGTTTTGAATACTATGTTTAATTTTGCTAATAGCCTCTCGCTTGTCAGTGGTTTTTACACCTATGGTTTCACTGATCTTAAAGATTCTTTCCTCTGGTATTGACACTGCATTAAACTCTAATACGTGGGGTAATAAAATTGCATTACAAACTCCATGAATTTGGTTATAAAATCCACCTATTTGATGAGACATAGCGTGAACATATCCTAACCCTGCATTATTAAAAGCCATTCCAGCCATAACATTAGCAAACATCATTTTTTCCTTAGCCGCCAAATCATCATTATTTTCATATGCTCTCTTTAGATATTCAAAAACTAACTTCAAGGCATTAATTGCCAAGGCATCTGTAATAGGTGAAGTCTCCGTAGAAACAAAACTCTCTATTGAATGGGTTAAAACATCTATACCAGAACTAGAAGTTATTTCCGGAGGCATAGTTGTCATAAACCTAGGATCGTTTACAGATATTGTAGGCATCATTTTTGGATCTCCAATAACCATTTTTATTTTCCTGCTTTCATCTTTTATAACTGCAAAATTGGATACTTCAGATCCTGAGCCGGAAGTAGTATTTATTAATACAATCGGCAGGCTAGGCTTTGTCATTTTCTTATATCCTTCATAATCTGAAACAACTCCACCGTTAGTTGCTATAATAGCCACACCTTTGGCACAATCATGATTAGTCCCGCCTCCAACGGATATAATAAGATGATAATCTCTTTTTAATTTATTCAACCCTTTTTTTGAATAAGCAAGGGCATCTTCTACAAATGGAACTGTACAATTTGGATGTAAGATACCATCAAATATATCATAAGAAATAAACAAGTCTTTTAATATTTTTTCAACTATTTCAACATAACCAAGTCTTATTATATTTTTGTCTGTAACAATTAAAGCTTTACTTAATTTATATGGCATTAGTTCCAGTGGTAAATCTTTAAGAGCACCTACGCCAATAAGATTTACTACAGGTGAACGAAAATCATGAGTGTTCTCCAATATGATCCCTCCAAAATTCAAATACATATTAACTAAGTTTATCTTTTCTGTTTAACAGACTGGTTATACATAAAACAAATTAATTTCAGCTTTTCTATTTATCCGAACGCTACCATTGCTAACACCCCAGCTTCTCCAAAGTGGGGTATAAGCACTGCTACGCACCTGGATAAGTTCTTCTAAGGTTCAGGTGGAGAAAAGCATTTCTCATGAGCAAGCTCCACCTGAACCTAAGAATCACTTGATTCCTCACATTTTTTTAATAAAATTTCCCAACGCCTATCTATCTCTTCCTGTAATTCAGCAATCATATACTCATTGCCTTTTTTAAATAAGTGCTTAAATCTTCCCTGTGGTCTTAAGAAATCTTCTATTGGAAGCTTATTTTTTGGCTTATAATTTAGTCTCCACTTTCCATCTTCAACCTCAAAAATAGGCCAGAAACATGTATCCACCGCCAATTTACATATATTCATCAGATCAGCAGTCTCATATCTCCAACCTCTTGGGCATGGAGATAACACATTTAGAAACGCTGGTCCCTTTTTGTATATTGCCCTATGAGCTTTTTCATGTATATCTTTAAAATTCCCCAAAAATGTTGTCTGAGCTACATATGGTATATTATGGCTTACCATTATTTCTGTCAGGTTCTTTCTAAACTGTGGTTTACCTGATGATACAGCTCCAACTGGTGTTGTTGTAGTATCTGCATACTTAGGGGTTGCTGATGATCTTTGGATTCCTGTGTTCATATATGCTCCGTTATCATAGCATACATATACCATGTCATGGCCTCTCTCCATAGCACCGGACAATGATTGAAATCCTATGTCATATGTTCCTCCATCTCCTCCGAAGGTTATGAATTTATAATCTTCCTTAATCTTTCCTCTCTTTTTTAAAGCAGTGTATGCTCTCTCTACACCACCCATAGTTGCTCCCGCACATTCAAAGGCACTATGTACAAAAGAATCCTTCCAGGATGTATATGGATACATAAATGTAGAAACCTCCAAACATCCTGTTGCAGAACCTATTACTGCCTTATCTTTTTCGCCTAGGGCCCTAAGTACACTTCTCACCGCAATAGGAGCACCACATCCAGCACACATTCTATGACCGCCCACTAATCTTTCTGATTTATTCATTTCCTCTTTAAATTTATATTCCATTATACTCCACCTCCTACTCTCTAACTCCTAAAAATCTATATGTTTCACCACAAGTTCCAGATTCAGCTATTTCACTTAAATTATTATAAACTTTTTCTATATCATTTATGGCAATATCTCTTCCTCCCAATCCGTAAACATAGTTTATTATCTTAGGAGTATTTTCCACATCAAACATTGCAGATCTTACCTCAGCAAAAACAGGACCTCCGCAGGCTGAAAAACCTTCTGCTCTGTCCATTACAGCTATTGCCTTTGTATTTTTTAATGCTTCTGCAATTTTTTTTGCTGGAAATGGCCTAAATACTCTTATTTTAAGTAATCCAACCTTTTTTCCTGCTTGTCTCATTTTATTTACAGCTGCTTTTGCTGTTCCTGCAGTTGAGTTAATTACTACAATTGCATACTCTGCATCTTCAAGCTCATATTCTTCAAAAAATCCATATTTTCTTCCTGTCATTTCTTCAAATTCTTCAGCTATGTCTAAAATTACCTTTTCTGCATTTATCATAGCCTGTGCTTGAAGCCTTTTATGTTCCATATAATACGCAGATATATCATATGGACCTACAGCCATGGTTTCATTTGGATTCATAAGATAATGCTCTGGATTATATTCTCCCACAAATTCCTTTACTTTTTCATCTTCTATTAATTCAATATTTTCAACTGCATGGCTTGTTATAAATCCGTCCTGACAAACCATTACTGGTAACTGTACATCTTTATGTGCACCAATTCTCACAGCCTGTATGAAATTATCATATGCCTCTTGATTATTTTCTGAATATATCTGTATCCAGCCTGAATCCCTTGCTCCCATGGTATCAGAGTGATCTGCATTTATATTTATAGGACCAGATAACGCTCTGTTTACTACTGCCATAGTTATTGGTAATCTGCTGGATGCAGCAACATACAGAAGCTCCCACATTAAAGCAAGTCCACATGATGAAGTTGCTGTTACTGTCCTGGCACCTGCCGCCTGAGCACCAATAGCTGCGCCCATTGAACTATGTTCGCTTTCCACTGGTATAAATTCTGTCCTTACTTTTCCATCCGCTACATACTTTGTGAAATATTGAGGAATTTCCGTAGAAGGCGTTATTGGAAAAGCAGGCATTACATCCGGTTCTATTTGTCTCATAGCTATTGCTATGGCTTCATTTCCTGATAGTCTTTCTTTTATACTCATATTTTCCCCTCCTATTTTTCATCCTTTACCATGTTAATTGCTTCAAATGAACAGGCCTTTGCGCATATTCCACAGCCTTTGCAGTGGTCATAATCGAAATCTAATCTCTTACCTTCCTTAACGGGTATAGAACTGTCCGGACAAACTGGTGCACATAATAAACATTGCTTACATTTTTCCTGTACAAATATAGGCTTGTCTACTCTCCAACTGCCAGTAATAAATTCTTTTGAATTACCACTTAAATATATACTTCCCCCATTAGTCATTTCTCTCCATTTAGTTGTTTCATTTATCTTTGTTTTACCCATTATTTTCTTACCTCCTCCAAAGACCTCTCTAAGGCCTTCATATTGCCTTCTATTACCTCAGGTTTTGAGGAAAATTTATGTTTGAAAGAAGATCCCATTTGTTCAATAAATGTGTTCTCATCCATTACTTTACTTACCTTAACTACTGCTGCAAGCATAGGAGTATTAGGAAAATACTTACCTAAACAATCTTCCGATATTTCTCTAGCATTAATTATGTACACGTTACCAGAATATCCCTTAAGGTGTTTTTTTACTTCTTCCTGACTCTTTTCTGTGTTTATTATAATTGCACCCTCTTTTTTAAGACCCTTTGTAACATCAACCACGTCCAAAAGGCTATCATCTACTACTACTACATAATCAGGTTCATAAATATTGGAATGTACAAGTATTTTTTCTCCACTAATCCTGTTGTATGCAGTTATTGGTGCTCCCATTCTTTCTGGTCCATACTCTGGAAAGCCCTGTACATATTTTCCTATGCTAAATGCAACATCCGCCAACAGCAGGGAAGCTGTTTTAGCACCTTGTCCTCCTCGACCATGCCATCTTATTTCTGTTAGTTGTGTCATGTTCTATACCTCCATTATTTAGATTTTAATATAAATAAAAAATCTCCCATCCTTATAAGTATGATTTTATTTTATACTCATAAGGACGGGAGATACACTTCCGCGGTACCACCTTATTTACAATTAGATATACCAATTGTCACTCATTATTAGATCAACTTTGAAAAACAAATAAAACTGTCTTCATCGTGAACCCTAACCATATATCGCTGGTAAACGTCCTTGTTTACTTGGCAAAAGCCTTTCAACTTGGAGGCTCCAGAGTGATCATTATATATTCATATTAATGCCGACTTACACCTAATATCAGCTCTCTGTAATTAATATATCGAATATTTTTATCTCCGTCACAGCCTTTACTTTATTACATTATCAAACTTTTGATTAAGTATATTATTTTTTATTAAAATTGTCAATACATTTTCTATATTTATTTCAAATTCAACTTAAATAATATTTTGCTATAGCCATTTATATAACAGCTTTTTATCCAGTGTGGCTACATTTTTAATTAATTTTTTACCCGTATCTAATATCTGGTATATTACAATATCCTTATTATCATTTAACAAAGCCGTTAACATAACATTTCCATTCTCTAGAGTTTTATACTCCTCATGGATCTCATTATTTGTAGGAGTCAATATCTCATTTAATTTTTTCTTTAATCGTTCTTTAGATTGAATATTTTCATCATATTCAGCCATTTGTTTAAAATAATTTTTAACACATTTAGTACACTTCATATCCATAATTTCACTGCAATCATTACAAGGATATTTATTTCCTTCCATATCTTTGAATACGCATTTTCTACATCTTGTAATCATGTATTATCCTCGCTCTAAAATGTAATTTGGAATAAATTTTATCATAAAAACTATCTAAAAATACGCATTTTACCTAATTACATACATTTACACCTTATGTATAAATATGGACAATCCATGCTCTGAAAATTCTGAGATTTATCCGATCGCTACCATTGCTAACACCCCATCTTCTATCAAAGTGGGGGGATAAGCACTGCTACGCGCCTGGATAAGTTCTTCTAAGGTTCAGTTGGAGAGAGTCGTCCCTATAAGAAAACTCCATCTGAACCTAAGAATCACTTGATATATATTAAAACAAAGCCTGCAGCCTTATTTAAGGCTACAGGCTTTTTATTACATCTTACTTTAAATCCTGTTCATAAGCTTCAACCATTTTCTTAACCATATTTCCACCTATAGAACCAGCTTCTCTGGCAGTTAAATCTCCATTATAGCCATTCTTTAAATTTACGCCAACTTCCTGAGCTGATTCCATTTTAAACCTATTTAAAGCTTCTCTAGCTTCTGGGACTACTAAATTATTACTGTTACGTGCCATAATCAACACTCCTTTTTATAGTAATCTTTACTGCTTACACTTAAAGTTTGTGCATTTCTATAAAAAATACACCAGGAAATTGAATGGATATTTGGAAGCAGCTATAAAAACAGGTGAAATATGAATACATCATACATATATATAATAATATTAATATAGTATTATTCTGGAGGTACATATAGTTGGAAAACTTAAATTTAAGTTATGTTGTAAAAAAGAAAACTGAAAAACTTTTAGATTTAAAAAGTAAATTGGATAATAAAAAGAGTAGCCTTATGCTTCCCTACGCACTTACAGGAATGCTTGTATTATATGTAACTTTATTTAATCAGAGATATTTTAACTATGCTTCAGCAGCCTTCAACGCTTCCAATAAAAAAATATATGGGTTAGAATTTTTTGATCTAACAATATTTATCTTGGCTTTAATCAACATTGCAGTTTTGTGGTATTCACTAAATCAGTATAACAAGCTGAAGTCCTCATTTCAATCTTTAAAGCAAGATATAAAAAAATTCATTGACAACAAACTTTGTAATTGCTCTAATTGTTGTAATTGTAAAGATGAATATGTTAAATTTATGGAAAGTCATAAAATAGATTTAATATTTTAGTTCATGACAGGTGTTTCATACACCGAGAATAAGCAGTTAGAATGCTAACTGCCTATTTGCGGTGCATATGGTTTATATAATTTTGCTATGCTTTAAATTTAAGTATCATTGTGACAAGTATTATTATACCCACCAATTGTTATGATATTATTTTGTATACGTTAAATAAATGTTTACCATATAATGTTCCTTAAAAAAGAATTTTGAATCATTTCACAGAATATACATATAGTAAGCCTGAACAAGCTTCAAAAAAGAAAGGGGATGGTACTTTGACTAAAGAAGAAATCGCTTTACATTTAGCTGTAGCAACTATAGTTCATTCTGATTTATTAGAAGAAGTCAAAAATAAAACAGACATAAAATTTGATATAGATAAGCAATTAACTAAACGACTTGGAAAACATGTAGCTAACCTATATAATGTAATTCTTGATAATGTAGACATTAAATAGCAGCTATTTTTTAAGAATTAACCAAAACATATCATATAATGTCAACACTTTTTAAACTGTTCAGGCTCCTTCAGTATATATATTCCTCTATTCCGTTTATTCTTATTTTATCCATATGAAATTTCCTGTTCAAATTACAGTTTTTAGCTATGATTTTGGTCTAAAATAGTGTAAAGTGTTTATATATAATATTCGAAATTAGGTATAAGACATATTCAAATAAATAACTAATTAATATGATTTTACTTGTTATTTATTTTGATAGCTTAATTAGAATTTTATACTTTTATCTAAAATAATTACATAAGACAGGTGGATGATATTATGAATAAAGTTAAAAATGTTTCAATCCGTATTCGTATTATGCTTCTGGTTTTTTTTGCAATGTTTATTTCAAACATATCTATAACACTTAACTTATCCTATAACCTTTATCATAATCCTTTTCACATAATATCTGGACAGGTTATTATTAAGGCTATAATATTCTTCATAATCTTTGAAGTACTTGCAGCATTACTATCAGAATTTCTTCTTATAAGACCTTTAAAAAAGGGTATTTTGCTTGCAGATTCAATTGCCAACAATGATCTTTCCATTAATGTTGAAGCCATTCAATATGGAGAAGCAGGTCAGATGATACAATCCCTTTTAAAAGCAAAAAATAATTTAAAAAATCTTATATCTTCAATACAAGAATCTTCTAAAAAGGTTACCCTATCCTCTGAAGATTTAAATAATGTAATTGTACAAGCCAGCACTCAGGTAAGTGAAATTAATGAAGGAGCAAAGAACCTTATATCTGATTTCCACCAAAATGGTGAAAATATAAAACAAGCTTCAGCTGCATTGTCTGGAATTACTGATAATTCACAGGAAACTGCAGAACTTGCTTTAAAAATTGCAGAATATACAAGAGCAGTAAAAGATGCTGCCGAGGATGGTAAAGACTCTGTTAATTCCATCGTAGGAGCTATAAATGAACTTGCAGCAAATTCAAAAAATGTAAGCAGTGAAGTACTTGGACTTGAAGATCAGAGCAACAAAATTAATGAAATTGTCAATATTATTTCTCAAATTTCAGAACAGACAAATCTTTTAGCCTTAAATGCAGCTATTGAGGCTGCCAGAGCTGGAGAAGCAGGCAAAGGTTTTTCTGTAGTAGCTGAAGAAATAAGAAAACTTGCTGAGGATACAAATAAATCCCTACAGGATATTGGTCACCTTATTAAGGATATGAATACAAAAACTAACAATGTAGTCTCCGCTGTTGCAACAACGGAAGAAAAAGTAGAACTTGGTGTCACCAAATCAAATGAAGTAAAGACAAATATAGATAAAATTATTGACAGTATGGAAAATACCTTCACCATGTTGAAGGACATAACTGACGGAGTTACAAATCAGGCAGCTTCCCTGGAAGAAATGACTGCAACCATAGACGATATAAACTTAACTATTGAATCTGGTATTAATCTTTCAAATAACATTAAAGAAAAACTTAATACACAAGAGACACTCTTTAACAAAATTGACAATACCTCTGACAAATTAGTTATCCTGTCTGAAGATATGAACAAGCTTACAAATGTGTTTAAATTATCAAGTGATTCTTAGGAGCCAAGTTACAACTTGGCTCCTTCATACTTTCTCTTATACATATTATCATCAGCTTTTTTCAAAATTACCTCAGTTTTTTCTCCTTCATTCTTCTTAGTTTCATATCCAAAAGAAATATCTATATCAACAGAACCTATTTTTTCTTTTGAAGCTATATTCTCTATACGCTTAATAATTTTTTCTGTTTCATAGGCATTTGTTTTTGGTAATAAAATAACAAATTCATCTCCGCCAAATCTAGCAATAATATCATCAGTCCGGCATCCTTTTGTCATTACTTCCGATACTTTTTTAAGAACTTCATCTCCCATAACATGACCAAAGGAATCATTAATAAACTTTAACCTATTAACATCTGCCATAACAATAGTCAAAGGAAGATTTCTCTGCACATCCAGTCGATTTAGCTCCTCTTCAAAAAATCTTCTGTTATATAAACCTGTTAATTGGTCATGGTAGCTTAAATACTGCAAGTAATGCAACTCATGTTCCATTTGTTTTCTTGCAGTAATATCCGTAGTAATTACTGCAAGTTGTGATTTTTGGAGCCTATAAGCTATTATTTCATAATATTTACCTATGCCTTGTATATACTGTTCACAGTGTATAGATTCACCTGTTTCTGCTACATATTTAAATTTTTCACCTAAAGTTTTTTCTATACTAGGAAATATCTCAAAAATATTTTTCCCTAAGATATTTTTCTTTTTTAGTCCCATTAATCTTTCACAACTCTTATTTATATCCAAAAATTTAAAATTTATAATTTCTCTCTTCTCATTAACACTACTTTGAAAAAGTGCTAATCCCTGCTGCATCTCATTTACAAGAGCTTTGTACTTTTCCTGGCTTTCAATAATTTGATTAAATTGAACTTTTAGTGCCTTATTAGACACAGATAATTCTTCATAGCTTTTATTAAGTTTTATTCCAGTCAAATGAATTTTTTTTAGGACATTATTCATCAATAAATAAAGAATAATTGAAGTAACAACAACATATAGCCACCCTTTAGATGTGCTTGTAATTAGCTGCATATCTTTATTTGTAGTAAATTCACTTACAATTATATTGGAAATATAAATCCATAAAAAACCTACTATAAAATATATCGCACATGTTTTAATACATTCATATTTAAATTTGTCTTTTTCATTAATTTTCAAAATCAGCTGATCTTTTTTTCTTGTTAGGAAAAGCATAACATACCTCCATTACCATATACTATTTTCATACTCTTAATCTCATTCCTGCAAAATCAAATCAATGTATTATTCTATCAAGTGATTCTTAGGTTCAGATGGAGTTCGCCCATAAGTAATGCTTTTCTCCATCTAACCTTAGAAGAACTTATCCAGGCGCGTAGCAGTGCTTATCCTCCACTTTGAAAAAGATGGTGGTATTAGCAATGGTAGCGTTCGGATAAATAAATTGCTATACTTAATTATCTTAATATGAATGTTCTACATTTTAATCTTATATTAATATCGACAAACTTCAACAAAAACTTTATTGATTTTTTCTACTTAAAATGCGATGAATAATATTATTATTACATGATATAATTATTTTAGAAGCATATAAAGATTAAGGGGAGGTTGAAAATAGAAAATGGAAAAGAAACAGTATATCTGCCCAAAATGCGGCAGCATGGAATATGAATCAGACCAATTTCAAGCTACTGGAGGAAATCTTTCAAAAATATTTGATATACAAAATAAGAAATTTACTACCATTAGTTGTAAAAGATGTGGATATACGGAACTATACAAAACTCAGTCTTCAGCTGGATGGAATATTTTAGACTTTCTTATAGGTAATTAATCCATTGGAACACATTACCAATTTATATTTAAAATGCCATAATTTTTATGGCATTTTTATTACAATTCATGATTTTTCAAGATTGGAACCAGAAATACAAATAGAACTAACATCATTAACAAAACGGCTGTAATTATTGTCCAATATACAGAGACCCTGTTAAGGACAATTCCATATATTAGCGCACCTAAAGGCATACCTCCCTTAGCATTTCATATTTTTAACTTGTTCATCACAGAATTTCTACATATCCTTCTTTTCCATTTATCCTTATTTTCTGTCCGTCTTTAATCAATTTTGTAGCATTCTCAACACTTACCACTGCAGGTAAGCCATATTCTCTTGCAACAACAGCCCCGTGGGTCATCATCCCCCCTACTTCGGTAACCAAGCCCTTAATCGATACAAATAGCGGAGTCCAGCTAGGATCAGTAAATGTTGTGACTAAAATATCTCCTTCCTCTATATTGGCATCCTCCATTTTTAAAACAACTCTTGCACGTCCTTCCACAACACCTGAGGAAACAGGTACTCCTGCTAAGGCACCTTCAGGTATTTTACTGGTATCATATCCACCAGATATAATCTCTCCTTCAGATGTTATCACACGAGGAGGTGTAAGTTTTTCAAAGATTTTATATTCTTCTTTCCTCTTAGTTATAATACTGTAATCCAGCCTATTTATTTTAACAACATCCCTAATTTCATCAAAAGTCAGGTAATATATATCTTCTCTATTCTCTATTATATTCTTATGGACTAAAATATCAGCTTCTTTCATTAACGCCTGTTTGATAATCCAATCAAACCATATGAGGACATATTTGTTGAATTCCCTGTAGCCGGCATAGTTACGTAAAACACTGATTGCCTTTTTTGTCTTCTTGGCTTTTCTTTTTCCTCCAGGCAATTTCTCAAGACTACTTAGGATTTCCTTCTCCTTCTGCTTTGCTTCCTTCAGTCCCTGCTCAAATTTAATGCTGTGTGCATTTGGTTCAAAAGCTTTGATATTACTTAGAATAACAGGAACAAGTATAGTAGGTCTTTCATTCCATCTGGTTCTTGTTATATCAATTTCCGCTGAGCAGCGCATACCATATTTCTTAAGATATGCTTTAATTGAATTAGTAACCGCTAGGCCACCTTCTAATTTGCTCAAATCTTCAAAAAAAGTAGCTTCTTTCGGCTGCTGGAAATATTCAATCACTTCCGAATACTGCCTGACAACGTCCGCTACATCTAAAAGCTCAAGCCCCATTTCAGATGTAACATTATTAGATACGGATTGAGCAAGGATGTCAGCTACATTTTTTTCACCCAGCCATTTTTGAATATTTTTGTTTATCCAATAAGAGGCATAGGCTCCCGCAAAAACCACTCCATAACTATTGAAAATAGTATTTTTTATTTCCTTCATGCACTTTAGAATAAAATCGAACAGTTCATTTCCCGAAACTTTAGTAATCCCCTGCTCAAGTTCCAGCATCAAAGCCTTATTATTATTCATTAGGCTTTCCACTATGGCTGGGTCGTTTGCCCTATAGTCTTTTATGGTAAGGTTTAACCATTTCACCCATAATGATTTTGATGGCATAGCTGTCTTTCCCTTATACAGAGTTTTCATAAAATCCTTTCGTTTCGTCAGATTAATAATAGCACTCTTCATTAGAACATCCACCGTATCAAGACCTTTTATAAATGTCATCCTGCCAAAAGGTGAAGAAATTTCACGAGATACATCTATATAAAGTCTTCCACCCATCTCACTCATAACGCTGTTTATCATCTGTTTGAATAAAGTCTGGAAAAGCGACATTCCCAGCGGCTTCATAGCTTCAGTCATCATCTGGCGGTGTCCAAATGAAATATACACATGATTCTTCCCATCCTCAGTTTCCGGAGGCATAGGATATAATGTAGTAATAGGCCGGCTCTGAACAATATAGAATTTACCTTCATAAAAGCACCATTCTATATCTTGTGGACATCCAAAATACGCCTCAATCTTTCTGCCCATACTCTCCAGTTGTAAAATCTGATCATCCGAAAGTGTTTGCTTATTCTGCTGTGCAGCTTCAATCCCTTGCTCCTTTGTACCCCCTGTATCCAGTGCATAGATTGCCAGTTTCTTAGTTGATATCTTTTTATCTAGTATTCTGCCCTGCCGTACTTTATAGATATCTGGATTTACTAGACCGGACACAAGAGCCTCCCCAAGCCCAAAGCTTGCATCGATGGATATAACCTTTCTGTTTGCGGTGACAGGATCTGCAGTAAACATTATTCCTGAAGCTTGTGGAAAAACCATCTTCTGTATTACTACAGATAGATAAACTTTGCGGTGATCAAAATCATTTTGTATACGATAAATCACTGCCCTGTCTGTGTAAAGTGATGCCCAGCACTTTTTAATATACTCCAGTATGTTGTCTTTTCCCATAATGTTTAGATAGGTATCCTGCTGACCTGCAAAGGAAGCCAGGGGCAAATCCTCTGCTGTAGCACTTGAACGCACGGCATAAGCATTTTTTTCTCCAAACTTTGAAACATATTGCGATACCTCTTCTGTAATATCCCCTGAAATGTCCATACCTTCTATAACCCCGCGAATTTTTTTGCTGAGCTGGCCGATTTTCCCTCTGTCATCTGCCTTTAAAAGAGCTAATTCATCAATCAATACATTAAATTTGGGATTGCTATCAACAATTCTTTTATATGCTTCAGTAGTTATACAAAAACCACCTGGAACACCTATTCCCTCAATTTTAGACAATTCCCCAAGATTGGCGCCTTTGCCTCCAACTACCAGGAGCTTTGATTTATCAATTTCTTGAAAACCTAACACATATGAACTCATACATATTCCTCCTTATAAAAATTGTTTCTAAGTAAATCCATGCATTCCTCAAATTCTTTAAAAAAACTTTCATAATCAATTTCTGTCTTACTTGATAACTGATTCATATACCCATCAGTAAGCCAAAGAAGCATCTTCATAACCAACTTTGGATCAATACCTTCCTTAAATCTGGAACAATCCATTCCATCAAAAGCAATTTTGTTTCTGAACCCCTCACCTTTCGCCAAAATGGATTTTATATCTTCTTTTACTTCCTCGTCATTTTCAAAATACATACTTGTTAAAAAGGCTGGAATTGCATTATGTTTTTTTATGACTGAAATTTCAATACTTGATGAAAGTTTAATCCTATCAAAGAAATCAGTAATGGTATAATCAAACTTCTCATCAACTTCCTTCATAATGATATTGCCGCACAGCTCAATTAAATAAAGATATAAGGCTTTCTTTGTACCGAAGTAATGAAATACCATTGCTTTTGAAATTCCCGCAGCAGCAGCAATGTCGCTTACGGAGGTCTTCTTGTAACCATTGGCAGCAAAAGATTTAAGTGCAGCATCTATAATTGTATTTTGTTTTTTTACAGACAAATTAAAAAATTTTTCCATAGAACTCACCCCTTAAAGTTTATCGACCGAATTGGTTTATGATGACATAAGTATACTACCATAAACCGATGCAGTCAATATAATTTTTCATTATTTAGTTGTGTTATTTTAAGGTTTAATATACAAAAAATATATGGACAAACTGTAAATATTTTGATATAATGGAATAAACAATTAAAAGGAGGATGAAAAAAATGCCGAGTTTACATATATACAAACAAAACAAAATAGAAAATAAAGGTGAGGCCTATGATTTAAAAATATACAATAAATTAGGAAAGACAATGGAATATACCGTAACTGCATTTGGAGAACATAAAGGAGAAAATAGAGGAATTTTCTATGGAAAAATGTTAGAAAAGAAATTTGACAGCAAAGATAGTGAAGGTAATAGAGAAGATGCATTAAAATATGAGGAATATTTAACTAATAATGGTTAAGTTTTCGAATACTTTAAACATGAAAATAAGTGCCGGTTAGGTGTGGCACTTATTTTTCACATTGGTTGGATTTTTGGATTCAGCATTAGATTTTAGTGGTCACAGTCATATTTAACATTCCCTGCGACCTTAGACACATACTTACATATCTGCAACGCCAGGGGATATATACTTTACTATAGGTATATTATATTCACTAATTGTTACAATATTATTTTGTACAGGTTAAATAAATATTTACACTGTAGTGGTATACAAAATGAAGATTACCTTGATTAATTTGAAATACCGCCCCATTCTACGACAGTAAATCCATTACGTTTAAACGCTTTTATTTCTGGGTTTTTAATTTCTAGATTTTCATTATCATTAAGAGGTACGAAATAAAAATAAGCTCTTAAAATTGAATCCGGTTCTTTAGATAAATTAAGCTTAATTGCTTCATTTATTTCTTTAGGATCAAGATAATAGGCTGCATATCTGCTGCTTTTCCATTTCAACTCTTTTGACCAGTATTCAATAAAATCAGCTTTTTCTTTTGAATTTAAACCTATAGAAGCCAATATACTATTCATTTGTTCATTAAAGCTGCCTTTATTTATAATCCAACCTTTGTTTAATGTAAATTGATAATTAAGTGAAGCTTCATAAAATAAAAAATCATAAGTATTATCAATCTTTCCACTTGGGTCAACTGTTACTTTCCATACTTCATTATATTGGGGAATTGATTTAGTTATCTTACCTTTAGGGATAACATTTACTGATACTTCTTCAGTTTTCTCTGGATACAAATATATATTTGGTTTTTTAACTAAAATCTCATTAATCTCGCACCCAGGTAAGGCATCTTTTAAAGATTGTATATCCGTATCACTAATTGGATTATTAAACAAAGCAAGCCATTGTAAACCAGGTAAATCTTTTAATACACTTATATCACTTATTCGGTTGTAGCTTAAATCAAGCGTTTGTAAATTAACTAAGCTGTTTAACACACTTATATCATTAATTTTATTGTTACCTAAAGTAAGCTGTTTTAAATTAGTTAAGTTTTTTAATACATTTATGCTGCTAATTTCATTGCCACCCAAATTAAGTAGTTGTAAATTAAGTAGTTTCTCTATGCCGCTAATATCTTGAACTCCGTAATATTCCGCATTTAATTCTGTTATTTTTTCAACATCACTTTCATAAATATCTCCATTTGATTTATTTATTGTATTTCTTATGGCTTGCTCCAAGTTTTTATCTTTAAAGGTTACTATCTCACCACCATTAGTATTATTTTTAATACTAAAATGTAGTTTGTATTCATTCTTTAATAGCTTACCTTTACTGGAATGTACCTTAATTCCAACATTTAACGTATAACTTTCTCCTGCTGTGTATCCACCATCTGGAGCATTTACTATAACTGTTCTACTATCATCTCCTAATTGAATACCTACATTTACCGTATTATCTTTACTATTAGTAACAGTTATCCCTTGTTTAGATACATCGTCAAGTTCAACATCACTATTAAATTTAATAGTCCATGTTTTATTAGCCTCTACCGTTTGATTGTCAGTAAAGCTTACTGCTTGTACATTAGATGCAATCAATAAAAAAGTGCTAAAAAAAATTACTATTAAAATTTTGTTTTTCAATTTATTCATCCCCCTTTTTGGTAATTATATCATATAATTCAAATTATTCTACCAAATCACTAAGCAAGATAAACTTTTTTACCTTTACACCACATTATTCAGCTGTCAACAAACATTTGTATATCTAGATTTATTGATTAATTGACCTAATGAACATTAGACTCACTCTTACAAGCCAGTGATTTATTAACGCTTTAAATAGTCCTTCCTGTAATTGAAATCATAGGCCTGACTTTCCATTCTCTTTTTTTATTAAATAAGTATATTGCGGTATAATATAACTGATGCTTTAATTTGTTTAATACTCAAATAAAATGTATCAGGGGGGTTATAATTGAAAAATAAAAAAATTATAAATCAGTTATATCAAATTTTGAAAAGGCTACAGTTACTCGTGCTATTGACGGTACTACCATAGGTGTAACATTACAAAATGGAGAATATAAAACAGTTAGCCTTATAGAGATAGTTACTCCTAGAACTGAAAAAGCAATTATGTACCAGTTATATGCACCAGAATCTTCAAATTATACAGAGTCGCAATTATTGGGTGAAACTGTATATCTTGAAAGTGATGTTGAAGATACAGACAGATACTCAGGATATTTATTGAGGTATGTATGGCTTTCATTACCTACGGAAATAAATGAAGATGAAGTTAAAACTAAAATGTTTAATGCAATTTTGCTTGCAAACGGCTATATAGATCAAAAAACAGAACAATCTAATGTAAAATATGTTAATTATTTTAAAGAGTTTTGTACTGAAGCCAAAGAAAATAAAAAGGTGATATGAAATATAACCAATACAAAAGACTCTCAACAACAAAATGACGTGAAAGATGATAAATCATGGATAATAAAATTCAATGCAACAATTGATAGTAATGGTACAGTGGTTAAAACTTATTTAACTCCAATAATAGAATCATTTATTAAAAAGTTTACCACTGAAGGAGATGGAATGTCTTATGCAGCTTGGTTGGATAATTGGAAATATAAGTATAATAATTAAAAATAGCAATAAAAAACATCAGTACTCTGATGTTTTTTCATTTAGGAGTGCAGCCAAAATCCCACGCTAAACAAATTAATCCCATAACGTGGGTTTTGTTGGAAAATATTGACGGCACACCCGATATATATTTATATAAACGCAACTTCATATTATGCTTATTCGGTACACATTATTTCATTTGGTATTTATCTTTATTTGAATAAAATAATTTTCGAACTTCTATAACTTCGAGAAAATCCAAATTGTTTCATGTTGCTTTTACTGCTGTCCGTCTGCCTGTGAACCTGTTTCCTGTGGAGCCGCTTCCGGTCCTGATTTTTTACGCATTGTCAAGAACAGCGTGGGGATCGCAGCAACCACAGTAAAACCAATTGCCCACCAGAAAGAGACGTTGAAGGAATGAGCAATCGCATGAAGATCGGAGCCGACGTGGCCCGCCATCCTCTGCTGAGCAACGGTTGCAAGAATAGCCGACCCGAAAGCCCCTCCGATAGTCTGAAAGATCCTTGTGGCGGTGCTGGCGTGAGGAACCTGCTCTCTTTGAAGTCCGATATAAGCGGACATCATAATTGCAATCAGCAAGCCGCCAAGTCCCGCCCCTCTGATCAACAGGGCGATAGCCAGAAGAATCATATTCGTATCCGCATTGGCAAAAGCAAAGGGCAGCGTACCGATGGCAATTGCAGCGAGGCTCATCAGCACAATATTGCGTGCGCCGTCACGGTCGGCTATCTTGCCGACCCAGCTTCTGGTCAGCAGCATGCCTACGCCCTGCGGAATCAGCCATAGCCCAGCATATAAGACGCTTGCACCACATACCTCCTGGTAATAGAGCGGAAGCATAAGCATGGCCCCGTTCGTAATGATGCCGCACAGAATCAGCAGGATATTGGAAGCGGAAAAATTGACTGATTTAAACAACCGCACATTCAGAGCCGGTTCCCGTTTCGTATTCAGAGCATAGACGACATAAGCCGCCATCAAAACGACGCCGATGATAATAGGAACATAGACTGCGCTGTGGCTCAATCCTCCGTGCGTAGCAACCTGAGCAATTCCGTAAATCAGAAGGGCAAACGCGGGGGAAAGCAAAAGCATGCCGATCACATCAAGGGATGCTTTCTTTTCCGAAAGCTTGTCGTGCGGTATTCCCCACATGGCTAACGGAATCGCCACGATGCAGATGGGAATATTAACCCAGAAGATGGCACGCCAATTCAAACTGTTGACAATAATTCCTCCTAACACCGGGCCGAGAATCGGCCCGAGCAGCGCGGGAATGCTGATGATGGACATGATCTGCCCAAGATTGCGTCCGCCGGAAACCTGTACAAGCTCCGTTTGCAGTACCGGCATCAGCAACCCGGCGCCGATACCCTGAATGACCCGAAAAACAATCAGGCTTTCGATGTTCCATGACAGCACAGAGCACACGGAGCCGATTAAAAAAATCACCAATGAAAAAATATATGAACGTTTGCATCCAAATCGTTTGGAGGCCCAGCCGGAAATCGGAACGGTCAGTCCCATGGCAAGAACGTATCCCGTGGTGAGCCACTGTATTACAGAAGTGGTTGCTTTCATATCGGTCCCGATTGTATGGATTGCTACGTTGACCATGGTCGAATCGAACAGCGGCGCAAGCGCGCCGACAACAAGAATAATGGCAACCCTGAGCACCATCGGGTCGAGCTTTTCTTTTTTTGGTTTTACATTCTCTGTACTCATGAGAAAACTCCTTTCATAGCCATAATAAGAAACGTTGTGTTTCTTTTAAAGCTATGATATAATAAATACAGATCTTTGTCAATAGGAAACTTGAAGTTTTTTATGTACATACGACAGAGGTACATTTATTGTTGAGGCTTGGAGGGAAATAAAACATGGATGAACGAAAGAAAGGTACGCGCCGCCGCGGAGAAATCCTGGAAGAGGCAATCCTGCTTGCCGCATGGGAGGAGCTCTCCGAAGCCGGCTATACGAATATGACGATGGAAAGTATCGCAACGCGGGCGGGGACAAATAAATCCGTCCTTTATCGCCGCTGGTCCGATAAGTCTGAGCTTGTGATTGCCGCCCTGCGTAAATATTATTTTCCCAAAATTACAAATGAGATACCAAATACCGGAAACCTGCGCAGCGATGTGTATACCTATCTGCATTCACGTGTTGAACCGCTGAAAACAATCGGCGCGGAGACGATGAGGGGACTTATGATGGAACCAGTGGTGTGGCGCAATATAATCGCATCCATGCCGCAAATCATAGAGCGGAGATCAGAGAGTAAGATAACGACGGCTATGACGGCAATTTTGAAAAACGCGGTACTTCGCGGTGAGATCAGCCCTGAGAAGCTAACGCCCCGAATTATCTCATTGCCGTTGGCTCTGCTGCAGTGCGAGCTGATTACAAAGCTGGAACCCGTATCCGACGAGGCCATAGAAGAGATTGTAGACGACATTTTTATGCCGCTTATACATGCAACACAGCAATAAGAGTAAAGTAAGTCTGGTAGCCTATAAACTTACTAAAGATCAGGCTTAGCAAAGGAGAAAAAAGTCTTTAAAAATACTAAAAAGAACTGTAAAATTTTAACGAGAATGTATAAACTGTATACATAAAATTAGAATTCATGCCTTGAAAAAAATTATAAATACATGAATCTTTTTGATATGCAAAAAATTATGTTAAGGTAGTATTTACACTTAAATCTCCTATAATTTAAATCTGTATTTATCTTTATTTTGTAAATACCATTTTGGAATTATTAAGTTGAAATTATCGTAATGAGTGAACGCTTCAAGACAACGTTTGGTCATTCCATCAACTTCTTTTTGTCCAAATTTTTCTGCCCATTTAATTGAATACAAAGACGCATGTGCCACATACACCGCCTGTACTTTCCAAAAATCAATTGTAGGGTCTCCATCAAAGTATCCTTGAATTTCTCCTACTGAGAACGCAATACTATGTTCTACATCAAAACTTTGAATCTTGTAAAACTCTTCATATTTATCACCGCATTCCCAACGGTTAAAATCTATAACTCCAATTGTTTTATCAGGTGTATATATTAAATTTCCCACATGAAAGTCACCGTGTTCATAAACAGGCGATGACTTGCACAACATATCAATATTGTTTTTTACAAATGCTATGGCAGTTTCATCATTTGGAATTCGGACAGATGAATCTTCATACCTTTGTAACTGTAATAACTTTTTAGAAATTTTATTTACCGAAGGAACATCTTGTGGTTCAACTGGAATACTATGAATTTGTTTTAAAATTTCACCTGAATGTAATCCAAGTCGATATTGTTCTATTTGAGGTAAAGAATGTAACTTCTCTTCAAGTGAATGACCTTCTATCCAACTTAAAAGCATATAAACATTTTTATGCTCATTAAAATACCCAAATCCTATGGCTCTGGACATTTGAAAATCAAGTGTATTAAATTTCTTAATGACCTCAAATTCTTTCTTTTTTTGTTCATAAGTATCAGCAGTAGATATACGAAGTAAGTATTTCATATTTTTATTATCTTCTATGTAATATTTTTCATCAGATGACCAACCGTATTCTATTTTTTTAATTTTTATCCACGTATTTGAAATTGTTATATCATCAAAATTGTAATTCATTATACACCTCCTAAAGTATATTCACCTCTCATTTTTTTACGCTTGTAACACAAGTTAATAATGTTACGAAGCTTCAATAACTACCCATTATATTATTTTTATATACTTACAAATAAAGTTATTTAATATATGTAATGAGGTTAGAATTTCTTTCTGGTATACTAACTGCCGCAGCATTTTTATATCCAAATACAGCCGCATAATAGGGTTTGTAGCCATCTTGTATTTGTAATTCTCTTCTCAATTCAGCAGCTTGTGATGAGGCAAATGCAAGCGTAACAAAAAAAATCCAACACGACCCTAAGCCGATGGATTCTGCGGCTATTAGCAGATTTTGTGTAGCAGCAGCACAATCCACTTCAGGACATATGCTTTGTTCATCACCTGACACTATTATCAGTGTCGGTGCGTTATACATACAATGGAATTGTTCATCGTTACCCAATGCTGCTAATGGTCCGCCCATCTGCTTTGCTGCTTCCTTTGCCAAAATATTTAATTTGTTAAGGATTTCCTTGTTTTGAATGGCTGTGAAATGCCATGGTTGATTTCCAGCATTAGGTGCATATAGCCCCGCTTCTAGCACTACCTGTAATTCTTCATCTTTTATTTGTTCATCTTTAAAACTTCTTATGCTTCTGCGTTGCTTAATATTTTTTAGAGTTTCATTGGTAAATATATTTTGCATATTCCTCTCCTCCATGAATTATTTAAATTATCTTTACTTCACAATATTCTACATTTATAAAAATTCTACATTTATAAAATATATATTTAAATTAATATTTCTTCAAAAAACAAATAAATCCTCCCATCCTATTGAAAAAAGAATAACTGTTAGAAAAATACTAAATGAAATCTTCTAATTATTTTTGACGGCAAAACTAAAAACTCCAGCTTAGTTTTAAGCTGGAGTTTTTATATTACCTCTATTATTTCAAATGATTTTTTTTAAGTTTCTTTAAAGCCTTCTTAGATCCTCTTTCTATATCCCTTTCAAGCTTTCTTTCCTTGAAACTAACAAATAATTGATTTAAATCATACCCTTCCGGATATAGCTCTGAAGCTTTAATTTCTAATTTTAATCTTTTGCAATTTACATCAGCAAATTCTTTATTAAATAAAATAGTTACATTATTATCCATATCCATTTCTCTGTAAACAATGGCACTTTCATTCTTGTCCATCCAAAGAACCTTATCTCCCACAGCAAATTCATAACTTTCACCTTTATATGATTGAATATCTTTTTTCTTTATAATTTTGCTATCCCTTATTAATTCATAATTATAATTCTTACTTTCTATATACCTTCTAGTTCTTTCAATTATATTATCTGAAATACCCATTTTCTTTGATATATAAAGAGCATTACTATCCCCTGTCTTTCCTATATTAAGCTTATATAATGGTTCTAATGTGTCCTTTCTAAACTCCATAGCTGCATTTTCAAAGTCTGGATGCTGCTCCGAAAAGTTTTTGATCTCTCCATAATGGGTTGTTGCTACTGTTATACAGCCCTTATAATACACTTCTTCTAAAATAGCTATTGCTAAAGCTGCACCTTCATTCGGTTCTGTTCCACCGCCAATTTCATCAAACAACAATAATGTTGACTTATTACTTTCTTTTATTATATATGCTAAATTTTTCACATGGGATGAAAAAGTACTTAAAGCATTTTCTACACTTTGATTATCACCTATATCTACAAATATTTTGTTAAATACAGCAATCTCTGTACCTTCTTTAGCCTTTATATGAAACCCTGCTTGAACTGCAAGAGTTAACATTCCTAAAGTTTTTAATACTATAGTTTTTCCTCCCGCATTAGGTCCTGTGATTATTAATGTTCTATAATCTTTTCCTATTTCAAAATCTAAGGGTACTCCATTTTTAATTAAAGGATAGCCTCCCTTAACTATTTTTATATAACCATGCTCATTTAGTTTAGGTTTTATTCCTTCTATGTCACTACTATATTTTGCTTTTGCCAAAACCATGTCATACTCAGCTATTACATCAATATTCATTTTAATTTCTCTTATTCTATCATATAGCATTTCTGTTAAAGTAGCTAATATTTTATATTCCTCTATAGACTCTTCAACTTTTAAAGCTGCTAGCGCAGAAGTGTATTTCACTACTGCATTTGGCTCTATAAATACAGTACTGCCCTTTACTGAAGTTTCCACAATTTCACCCTGAATTTGATTTTTAAAGGCAGCTTTTATAGGTATCGTATATTTTCCATTCCTTTGACTTACAAAAAATTCTTGTATATACTCTTTATTTGAAGGATTTTTTAGAAATTTTTCAAGCTTTCCTTTTATTTGACCCTCACATACATCAATTTGCTTTCTTATTTTTTTTAGCTCCTTTGAAGCATTGGAATCTACTCTATTTCCTGATATGGATATATTTACTTCCTCTTCTATATAACTTAAATCTGTTATATTTAAGCTATAAGAACTTAAAGTAGGAGCATAACCTTCCTTATCCTTCATGAATAATTTAAGCTTTCTGCATCCCCTTAAAAAGTTTTCCATGGTACTTAAATCCTCTGGATCTAATGCTGCACCCTTTTCCATTTTCTTTACAAGTGGATTTACATTAAATATTCCATCGAAAGGTATATGATAAGAAGCATCTAAAAGTGCCCTTCCTTCAGAGGTTTCATCTAATCTTCTATTTACTACCTCTATATTTGTACTCGGCTCTAGTTTATCTATTAAGGATTTACCCAAGCCGCTTGCGCAATATCCTTTTACTATTTTCTTTAATTCATAATAATGTAATTTTTCTAATGTTATATTATCCATTTTAAAATTCCTTCCTCAACTTTATTCAAGCCGACGAAACCTAGATAGATTTCATAGTATTAACTGTAAAATAAAAAAGCCATGGATACTCCACAGCTTTAATTGCAAACTTAATAAAGGGTACTAAACCCCAAAGTAGTTTCGTGGACTTGTATCTATAAATAGTAATCAATTCCATAACAATTAAAGGTATTCCACCCTCAATTTTGGAATCAATATTAAATTACCTATTTTAGATACTAAACACTCACAAAATTACCTCTCTTTTTTTTCAAATCTATCTATTGCTAAATATTATATACCAAAATATATACTTTATCAACTTTAATTATTAATATGACAATTTAATGTACTAAGATAAAGCAAAGTTATGAAGATATAATTCAGATATTCGATAATATAAAAAATAGCACTATGTTTTAAGTCTATAAGAGAGCATTTATTATGGAATATTTCAGGCTTTATATGTAAACGTATGCATTTATAGATAATATTAGAAAATACATATATATTCTTTAAATTCATGGGAGGTAAAACTTTGTTAAGAACAACTAAAGATAATCATATTGATTGTGATATAAGTTTACTTAAAATAGAGGACGTTATTGACATCAATTTACTTCAAAAGTTTCAAGATAACTTTGCAAAAAGTATGAATATTGCCAGCGTAACTGTGGATACCGATGGAAACCCCGTAACCAAGCCAAGCTTTTATACAAGTTTTTGTATGAATTTCACACAATCCACTGATATTGGTACTAGACGATGTGCTGAATCACATAAAAGGGGGGGCATAGAGGCAGTAAGAAGTGGGAAACCCTATGTTTATACCTGTCATGCAGGATTAATAGATTTTGCTGTACCTATAATAGTAGAAGACAAACACATTGGAACAATTTTAGGAGGCCAGATTTTAACTTCTAAGCTGGAAGAATCAATATATAAAAGAACTGCAGCGGAAATAGGTGTTGATGAATTTGGATATCTAAATGCTGTAAATAAAATAAAAATTACTAATGAAGAAAATATAAAAGCAGCTGCAGAAGTATTATATATTATTGCAAATGCACTCTCAAAAATGGGGTATGAGCGAGAGCATTTGGAATACTTAAGTTATCATGATCAATTAACAGGTTTATATAACCGGAGATTTTTCCAGAAAGAGTTACATCGACTAGATGTACAAAGAAACCTTCCTTTGACTATTGTTATGGCAGATGTAAATGGATTAAAGCTTATCAATGATTCCTTCGGTCATACCATGGGAGATGAACTTCTTAAGAAGGCAGCAGAAGTAATAACAAAAGGATGCAGGGCTGATGATATTGTTGCTAGATTTGGAGGTGATGAATTTGTTATCTTGTTACCGAAAACAGATGCCTATGGAACAAAAGAAATTATTAGACGTATAAAGAATATAGCCTTAAAAGAAAAAGTAGGCTCTTTTGATATAGATATTTCTTTTGGATATGGAACTAAGAATGATGAAGAAGAAAAAATTGAGGAAATCTTCAAAAAGGCTGATGATAATATGTATAAGAGCAAAATCTTTGAAAGCCTGAGTATGAAAGAGAGAACCATAGGCACTATCATTAGTACTCTTTATGAAAAAGACGAAAAAGAAAAGCAGCATTCTCATAGGGTTTCAGCATTATGCCAAAGTATGGGTGCAGTCCTCCGCTTATCTGAGGGCGAAATTAAGGAACTTAAGACTGTTGGGTTATTTCATGACATAGGAAAAATAGCTATAGAAAAAAATATACTTAATAAGCAGGAAAAACTAACAGATAATGAATGGGAAGAAATAAAGCGCCATCCAGAAATAGGATTTAGAATACTTGGTACAGTAAGTGATATGTCTCAAATAGCACAGTATGTACTAGCCCATCATGAAAAATGGGATGGAAGTGGATATCCTAAAGGCTTAAAAGGACAAGAAATACCACTTCCATCAAGAATTATTGCAATAGCTGATTCTTATGATGCTATGGTTAGTGACAGAAATTATCATAATGCTTTACCGGAAGAAGTTGCTGTAGAAGAACTAAAAATAAATGCAGGTATTCAATTTGATCCAGCACTTATAAGGATATTTATTGAAAAAGTATTAAATAAACCAGTTGGTTAAAATATTGTTAGCTATCAAGGCTACTAGATGACACTCTTATTGTATTTGTAACACTAATTTCCTACCCAATGCACAAAAAATAATTATGGACTAATAAATGCGTTCTTAGTCCATAATTATTAAGCCTTAATTAACTCAATAATCTAATAACTTATTTATGTAAAATCTTTTATAAATAATATAAATTATGATTTGTAAGCATATATAAGTAATACCCACCAAAAGTGATGAGCTCATGGCATTACTCTGCCCGAATATAATACACATAATATAAACATAGAATGCAGCTATAACTAACCCAGCTATAACCGGTAAAAAAAATAAAATCTTAATTTCTCTATTTACTACTGCAGAAACTTCTTTCTTTGTAATACCTATTTTATAAATTTTCTTGTACTTTTGCTTCTCATCTTCAAATTCCATTAGCAGCTTAAAATGTAACAGCACATTTGACGCCATAAAAAATATTGCTATAACAAATATCATTAAAAATAGTGCAAAGGAACCTACTTTTATATTACTTTTATAGCTGTCAATCCTTGAAGACACTGTAAGCCTATCTAAATCAGTTCCAATTTTACTTGAGTTTTTATTATTGTATTTTTGTAATTCAAGATTTAATTTATCTACAATGTTCTGGGTTTGTTTCCAATCCTGAAATTTAAATAATCTTATTATTCCAACTTCATTCTTACCTAGACTTCTTAAAATCTCTAAGTAATCTGAATTATTAAGTGCAATAAATTTGCTGCTAAAAATCGGCACATCAGTATTAAATATAACATTATTATAATGGCCTTGCGTAATGAAGTTCATGGACTTATTTTTCAGTTCTATATTAACTCCTGGAAAATCATTTATTTCATGATAATATCCATCATTTGCTATTTGATTTAAGTTTATAAAATGACCAGGCTTAATATTAAATTTATATCCCAAAGTCTTATTAAGATCATCTTGAGAAAGCAAAACAAATAATCCACTATACTGTATAAAATTTAAATCTTTATGCTCAGTTAACTTAGTCTGTCCATTTTTAACTATGTTACTAACAATATCCTCAGGGACATTATTATATACAGACTGCTGCATATATGCTATATGATATGGAGTATCTGCTATTGCTGACTTTCGTGCATTAGAAATTAATACTATCATGAAACTAACAAGAAAAATTGCAACGAATATAATCCATGTATTTATTAAAAGTACATTTTTCGATTTGCCAAATTTGCTTTTAAAATTTGAATTAAATAACATGTTTTTATAGCTAAGCTTCTTTGAAAAATTACTTACTTTTTCATTTATCCAAACAAGATTTGATATTACTAAATGTGTGCCAATAAAACACACTCCTATGCTTCTAAATAATGGAACAGAATTTTTAGGACTGTAATTAAATATTATATCCATCATAGAACCTATTACAGCTAAGATTCCCACTAGAATAAACAAAGGGCTAATTTTTCTTCCCTCATCTACTTTTCTAATTCCTTTTATCAAATCAAGTATTACTGAATGCATAGTACTTATTATTGTAATTAAAATAACAACTGCATATATTGCCATAAATACTACTATTGTATAAAGATATGCAGCAAAATTTAGAGTAAAATTAATTTCCTTAAGTCCTGTAATTTTAATTATAATTATGTAAAATAGCTTAGAAAACATACTTCCTATACCCAACCCAATTGCTAATGAAATTATAGCTATAAGACTATTTTCCACTAAGATCACTTTTCTTATTTCTTTATTTGTACAGCCTAAAACCATTAACAATCCAAACTCAGACTTTCTGAATTTATTAAAATATCTTTGTGCATAGATAATAAAGAAAATAGAAAATATCCCAATAACACAACTTGGTGCAATTATACAACTTGATATACTATAATACATCTTTCTGGAGTCCATAAATTGTTTGTTTGTAAAAAGCGTAGCATACATAAAAAATATTGTTATTGTAAATGCACTGCATAGGAAAAACAACAAATACCTTTTGAAGTTTGATTTAAACATTCTAAAAACTATTGTATTAAAGTCCATCTTCTTGTCCTCCAATTGCAGATACACAGCTTAATATTTCATCGGCAAATTCATGTCTGCTTCCATTTTTTCTTATTTCCCCATCTATCTTACCATCCCTAATAAATACTACTCTGCTGCAATAGCTTGCTGCAAAAGAATCATGAGTTACCATTACAATAGTAGCTTTATTTACCTCATTTAGTTTTTCAAAGGAAGTCATAACTTTTTTAGAGGATTTTGAGTCTAAATTTCCTGTAGGCTCATCAGCAAAAATTATACTTGGAGAATTTGCTATGGCTCTACAAATAGCAGCCCTTTGCTGCTGCCCTCCTGATATTTCATAAGGATACTTGTCCAGTGTTTTTTCTATATCAAAAGCCTTAGATAGTTCATTAACTTTTTTATATATCTCATATTCCTCTACTTCATCCAGTACAAGTGGAAGCATTATATTATCTTTAACAGATAAACTATCAATTAAATTAAAATCTTGAAATACAAACCCTATGTGCTTTCTTCTAAATAAAGCCAGTTTATCTTTATTCATTTTATAAATTTCCTCTCCTGATATTTCAATTGATCCAGAAGTAGGTTTATCAATTCCACTTAACATATTGAGCAGTGTGGTTTTTCCGCTGCCTGACGCACCCATTATGCCCACAAATTCATTTTCTTCTACTGTAAGGTTTATGTCATCTATAGCTTTAGTTGCAATAGTTTTGCCTCTATATTCTTTCATTAAGTTATTTACTTTTAGAACAGTCAAAGAAATCCATCTCCTAACTTACTTTAATTCAAACATTTTTTTACGCCAAAAGTTGTAATAATATATTTATTATACCAAAATTTATTAAAGTTTGAAATTAGGGTTTGTATAGTAATAGAACAGAAAATAGCTGTGAACATGTCAATGTTTTACATATTCATTTTATCCTAATTAATGGCACACACTAAAAAATAAAATGCATTGCTGAGGATTTCTACTTTCCCATCAACGCATTTAATTTCTTCTATTTCAATGTTTTAACTTCTTAACATAAGCAGAGCAGAAATAAGCTTTATGCTTTTTCTAAGGAAAGCTTACTTGACATTTTAAATCCTAATGATATACTAAAAATATGGAAAGTTTACTTTCCACAGAAAGGAGCAAAAATGTGAAAAACCGACTGGAAGAAATACGAAAACAGCATGGCATAAAGCAGGAAGACTTGGCAAGAGAACTTGAAGTATCAAGACAAACAATCGGTTCACTTGAAAACGGTAGATATAACCCGTCAATAATATTGGCATTTAAAATAGCAAAATATTTTAATATGAGCATTGAAGAGATTTTTATTTATGAGGGGGATAAAAAATGAAAAATAGTATTCATTACATTACAACTATAATAGGCTTGCTGTTGTTAGGTATAGGATTATATATTGTTAAAGTAGTTATTAAGCCTATTGAGCCACAAGGAATAGTGAAAGCTCTGCCATATATTTGTATTGCTCTAGGATGTGGCATTTTTGGTCGTGGTATGGACGAAATAATCAGCAGCAGAGCAATAAAAAATTATCCTGAGATTAAAAAACAAATAGAAATCCATGTGCAGGATGAACGTAATATCGCTATTAAAAACCGAGCAAAAGCGAAGGGATACGATATGATGATTTTTATATTTGGTGCTTTGATACTTGCTTTGGCTTTAATGGGCATTGACTTAACAGTTGTTCTTCTTTTAGTTTTTGGTTATATCTTTGTTGCAGGATATTGCATTTACTATCGCTGCAAATATGATAAAGAGATGTAGAATTATCCGTAAAGTATGTATATATTTTATACAAAAATAGAGCTTAGAATAGCTCTACACTATTCTAAGCCTTTTATAACACCTTACTTTAAACCTTGTTCATAAGCTTCAACCATTTTCTTAACCATATTTCCGCCTATAGAGCCAGCTTCTCTGGCAGTTAAATCTCCATTATATCCATTCTTTAAATTTACTCCAACTTCCTGAGCCGATTCCATTTTAAACTGGTTTAAAGCTTCCCTGGCCTGTGGAACTACTAAATTATTACTGTTACGTGCCATAATCAACACTCCTTTATATAGTAATCTTTACTACTTATATTTAAAGTTTGTACATTCTCATAAAAAATATCCTAAGTAATTAAATGAATATTTGGAAAACAAATATAAAAATAACTTCAATTGGGTATAATATTAATACATAACTAAAGTCCTTTGAATATCTTTACTGTTTATGGGGCAATTTTTATGTAAAGCGAAAACTCCAGCTAAAATACAGTTGGAGTTTTTATATTTTCCTTATAAGCAGTTTAAAATCAGCTTAGAGTTTTTGATCTGACCTTATCTATAGCTATACTTATTGTTTACTGTAATCTTTATAATTAGGATTATACCATTTTATTGATACACTTTCTTTCCCCGTTTCATCTTTAGGATTTACTTCAATTTCATTTTTATTTATTACGTTGTCGTTAAGGAGGATAACTGTATTTTTTGAGTCATTTGTGTAAAATGTAAGTCCTCTCAAGTCATCAAGCTGAGGAATAGATTTACCAAACAAAGGGTCATTTACACCAAGTATATCAATATAGGTTATCCCATTTTCCACTGACTTGTTATACATTACATATTTATAAACATCGGCATAATCTAAAAGCCTGGAAGTTTTAGTAATTAGTATTTTTTTCTTATCTTCATACTGTTTTAAAAGCCTTAAAGCCTGTATATTTTCTTTTGTAAAAAGATCCTGTGTTGATACACCAAGGTGCTGGGCTACAATAGAATATTGTTTATTTTTGACTATTTTATCTAAATTACTTTGGGTAAGTTGACGGTGAATCTCGCTTGGAGTCCATGTCCAATCAATTTTACCTCTCGATATGTTATTTGTATATCTATAGAATCCCCAAACCCTTCTCCCATCTCTTAAAGAAATTTCAAATAAAGGATAGTCTTGTCCAAAAATATTATCGTTCATAGAATTCCACACATATCTTATACCATTTCCTATAGTTATATCAGTATGGTAGTAAATGCTTTTAGGGTTGTCTCCCTGTTGGTAACTCATAAATGAACTAGTAGTGGCAGCACCGAAGTTCTGCTTATTAGCCCTATTTCCATGATTTATCCATACCTTTGGGCTAAACCCTATATCCTTAAGTGTCTTCCACCCATTTACAGCAAGTTCTCTTGTAAAATAAGTTCCTTTCTCATTGGCGGTTGAAAAATCACCAAAAGTATGAATACAGTCTATCCATCCGCATTTGATAAACTTAGTTATCTCATCGGCATTATTCTTTTTATTTATGTCAATTCCTTTATAATAGGTCATCACATCATCTGAACCATGTCCTTGACTTGTAGACTTGGAATACTTATCACCCATGTAAAGCCACATACTGTCCCCTACATCCAACCCAAGTCCTTCTCCGTGAGATGTTCTTTCTGTTGTATTTAAAAATTGATGATATGTTTTAAAATCCTTCAAAGTAGTATCATCAATGTCAGAACATAATGAAAGCATGGAGCTATACGGATATGGAAACTTTCTGATGTCATTATTCTGATAATTAGAAACTTTATATTTATGATTTAAAACATCTTTTGGGATAGCATCATCTGTCTTTCTCTTATTACTATTTTTATGCTTATTTTGAGCAACAGCCGCTGTAGTTAACTTTGTAGTCATATATGATTTTAAACTACGCATAGCTACAACTAAAATTAATATAGAAAATACAGCCACTGCAATTCGATTAACTTTCTTAGCTCCTTTATATCTCCTATTTCCCACCATGTGTTATGTCTCCCCTAACAATATATCAAATATGTAAGTTTTTTAATTTTTGTTTATTCTACCATAATTGCACATCAGATACAATTAATTTCTTGTTAACATGCATTGGGATAATGTTAAAGATCTTTCCTCTACAATAGTTAGTTACAATTTCATGATCATTTATAATCAGTGAGCTCTCCCCCTGCTTTAGAAGTGAGAATAGTGTAACACTCACAAATTCAAATATACCTGCCATATGGAATGAACATTTTAACAGAATAAGAGAAAGTGCCACAGTGGTTGAGGCACTTTTTATTAATTGGTCTCGTTAGTATCTATATTTAAATTTACAAGAGTATTTTCAGAACCATCTATTTTAACTTTACATAGATAAGTATAATAATCGTCACCAGGAGTATGAATAGCACATTTATAATAAACCCAATCTCCTATAATGGTAGGAGACAATATATTGCGCATTCCAGTATAACCAAGGTCAAGTGTGTTAGCATCTGCTATTTTAACATTGCTAGTACCATCTGTTTCAACTTTATACAATCCACCATCTTTTAGTGGGTAATAAATCCAGTTGTCTGCAATATTAAATGATCCATCAATGTCATAACTATTAACAATACAAACAGGATCTGAGTTATCAGTATTTATCCTATAGATACCACTAAGAGTTGAGTAATATATATAATCTTTGTCAACAATTATTTGAGTAACAGCTTCATCACGCACTTTCATTTTACTTGAGCCATCAAGTTTCATCTTATATATTTCATTATTATCAGAATTATCTATATAATAAACCCAATCTCCAACTATGTTTATACTACTTTTTTCATTTAAAGTAGTTAAAGTAGTTTTTTCTAAACCATCAGTATTTGCTTTACATAAATAAATTAAATCATCCTTATCAGATTTTTGACCAAAATATATTGTATTGTCTTTTACAGTTAAGATGCTGCCGTCAGCTACTTTGCTTTTACTAGAACCATCAGTTTTTATCTTATATATGCTATTGTTTAAGTTACAATAAACCCAATCGCCTACAACATTTATATTGGAGTCTATATGATATTCTTGAGAATCAAGCAACTTTGTAACTAAACTTCCATCTTCCTTAGATTTAAACAAGCGACCATATCCATCCGTATAATAAGCCCATTCACCTTGCTTAGCTGCAATTCCGCCTAATATTAAGTTACCATTAGTATTACCTTCTGCGTACATTAAATTATCTATTTGTTCATCTGGAATTACTGCATTTCCACCAAGTATATAAGTCTCACATTTTGAATTTACATTTGAAAGCATAAAGTTTTTTGTGGATTGTCCTGCATATTCACTTACCAATATAACTGCTGATGAATTCTTGGCAGCTAAAGCTGAACCTGCTAAAGCATCAGGAAAATTCTCACCATTAGCTATATAAATTTTATTAAAGTTTAATTCATTTTCAAATTTCTCTAACACTGCGATATTAGTATCATATTTACTACTCCCCCATATTCTTTCGCTGTTAGGAAAGCTATTTGCAATAGCGTCACTTACTACATCATCTTCCCCTATAACGTATGTCTTTGTAATTTTATTACTTTTTATGTACTTAGCTACAGCATCAGGTAAAGCGTTTGGTGGCGTAAGTATAACTGGCATAGACTTTTGGGCCGCAATAGGACATATAGATAATGCATCAGGAAAATTTTCGCCATTTGCTACTGAAACTTGCCCAGTAAAATCTAATTGCTCAGCAACTTTAATTGCGGTCTCATATCTGTCTTGTCCAAATAGACGCGTAGCTTTAATGTTTAGCTCAGAAAGTCTTTCTTCTACACTAGTAGGTATAACAGCAGTTCCACCAATAATAAATATTTGTTTTACATTTAGTCTTTTCAGCTCACCTTCTACTCTACTATCTAGGTAATTTCCTGAATTTAACAGTATGGGTGCATTATATTTCTTGGCAAGAGGAGCTGCGCTAAGGGCATCAGGAAAGTTTCCACCATTAGCTAACACAGCATATTCTGACCCATCAGTCCAACCATTTTTAGAAATTTCTATAGCAGTAGCATACCTATCACTACCCCAGATACGTTGGATGTCATTTGAAGCCAATACTTTAGTTGTCGTAGAAAAAGTTATACCTATAGCACACAGCATAGGTATTAATTTGTTTTTAAGCATTTTACTACCTCCCTAGTTTTTTATGCATAGTTTAAGGAATAAAGCCATTGAGAAAAGACATTTCCATATTATTTAATTTTTACAATCTAGAATATTACCATCGCTATCCAGATTGTAATAGTTCCCATTGATTTTTTGCCACCCTGTTACAGATTCTCCCGTTACAACCTTACCATTCTTGTCCAGGTATTTATACTTGTTGTCTTTGATTTGTATCCATCCAGTGACAGGTTGTCCTATATTATCATATCCTAGTGGTATTAAATCTTTACTGTCTCGAGGTCTACTATTAGAATTTTGTGTGGTTGAATTATTTTGATTATATAATCCAAGATTAATTTTTTTATTATATCCTAAAAAAATTACCAATGCGACAATTAGCACAACAACAATTAATGAATATACTAATTTTTTCATTAGCTTCCCACCCTTATATAATTTATATTTTATATTATATACGATAATTCACGAAAATAATGTCATAATTTATATTATTAGTAATTATATTTCACATCTGGGCCTAGTACCCGCAATTCTGTAACAAGAGACAAAGTGAATTATTAATAATTATTTCCATAACAACTAATAACCAAATTACACTACTATGTACTAGGAAAATAGCTTGGTTTTCCTACTGTAAATTTATCTAGCACTGATATATTATACACTTCCACATCTTCACTATTATCTCTCGAAATCATTATTACGCTACTATTTCTACGAAATGCTTCCATTACTCCGTAATATAAAATGTTAGCAATTTCCGAATCTGAGAATCTATATTGAACCTGCATTTAATCACCTGCCTATTCCGTTCTAAATTTCTTTACAATTCTTTACTTTTTGATAACATATGAAATGTTTATATTATTAATCATTACTGCTAAACTATATTTAATAAGTTGATTTTACGAGCCAGAAGCCAGCGGTCAGAACACCAGATGTTAAGGTCCATAGGTTGAGCCCAGAAGCCAGAGCCGAATCAACTTATTTTATTTTTTGAATTCTCCGTTTTTCGAACATAAAAACACCGTAAAATTGAATAATACGGTGCTTCATAAATTGTTTGATTTTTAAGTTTCTACATTAAGTTAGGGGATTATCAATATAAACCATTTATCTATTCTATCTTAACTAATGTAATTATATCATAAATCTTCTGTGAAAGCCTGACCACTACTGTTATCAATTCCAGTAAAAGTGTCGTCTTTACTCAATAGTAAGAGTAATCCATATGGTCTTCTGGTATCGATTATTTTCCCTACCTTTTTACTTGAAATAATTTCTATCACTTTGTACCACCTATTTGTATATCCTAGAATTAAGAGCATATTTTTTTATATGGCTACTATCATTTATGAAAGGTGGTTGCGTTATGTCTTCCAAAACTGATAAAATCATAGATTCCGTACTCAACTCTTATGACTTTGAAAGAATATCTGACTTAACTAAAGAACAATTTTCTGAAATTCTTTCAAAAATATTTAATGGTTCTCTCGCAGATAGCACTCTTACTCGAAGAACATCAGAATCAAGCCATCATCACAGTCATAGACATAAACATTAGCCAGATATTAACTGTTCTTGAACTTGCTATTCAAGAGCAGCCTCTTTTTTATCTAAATCATCAATGGAGAAAGGAGAACATTATGCACATGGATAATTGTACTAGTTCCATGAATTAAGATAACTATGTGCAATAGATTTGAGAATAGAGTTATCAACACAACCAAAAATTTCAATAAGTGTAACTTGATTATTTTTTTCTTTATGATAGAGCTTAAGTTGTTTACGCCCTTTTTGTAAGTCTATTAATAGAGCTAAGTCTTCTCCAAAACCCTCAAGTCTCTTTGTTCCTTTTGGATAGCTTGACGTAAATCCTGATGAAAGATATTTATCTAATAATGAATAACTTGATCTAAAGTTTGGCTGTACTAGTCTTGTCATATCTTCATCAAATGACTGCCTGACAACTAATTTATCACCTTTTTTATTTATAAAAAGTTCATAATATACAGGTGGCATATCTACAACTTTCATATCATCATTTTCTATATATACGTTACATTTAGAAATAATACCTATTCCTTTTATTCTATTCCATCCATCTATAGCGTCAGGTATACGTATAGGGAATTTGGTTAACTGTTTTGTTTCTAATAGATTTATTGTTTTATTTTTTTGTATTATATTATAAAATTCCTAGAGAGGTGTGTAAAAATTCGAGAAATCTTGTTTTTCATTTCTAGTTATTATAACAACACCTGACCAAACAAACTTATTATAAGCAAATCCTAGAGCAAATAATGATAAAAGTGTAATTAAAACTATCACTGGAATTAAAGTCAATTTTCTATATGTATATTTACGTTTTTTACTACTAAAACTATTATTCCATATATATTAGATTAATACTTTTTCAAAAACAAATAAATCCTCCCCAAAAGGAGGAAAATTATAAGAATTACAAAATAAAATGTTGATTTTTCAAGCATTAAGCCCTTCAAACTGCATATTATAATAATATAAATATGGCTTTCCACATACTATATAAAATCATATAAAATATTATGGTTAAACCATTTATAACAGCACAGAAAAAATAATAACCACAAGGATATATAATATTTTATAACTTATTTTTGACGAATTTTTGACGGCAAAACATACTCCAGTTTAAAACTAAACTGGAGTCATTTTTTCTTCATCAATATTGCACGATTAATTATTGAAGAACCATATTTTTGACGTATATCATTAATAGCGGTTTCCAGCTTATCTATTTTGTCTACGCCATTTCTTTCATGTTCTACTTCTAACATGTTAAATATTGATATCTGTTCACTATCATTATCCTTGGCAAACCCGCTAAGGCTTATTCCTAATAACCGTACTGGCAATTGCGTATTCCAGTTTTTTTGAAGCATTTCAATTCCAGCAGAATAAATTTCTTTTACCAAACAAGTTGTAGGTATAGTTGTTTGACGGGTAATGGATTGAAAGTTAGAATATTTAATACTAACTTGTACTGTACGTCCTTTTTTATTATGCCTGCGGGCAGTCATCCCAACTTCATCAGAAAGCTTCATCAAAATAATTTTTGCACTCTCTATATCTGAGATATCATGAGGTAATGTGACTGATTTTCCAATTGATTTTATGTCATCCTGTAAGTGAGGCTTTATCTGTGAAATATCAATTCCATTAGCAAGTTGGTGAATTTCACCTCCTGTTTTACCAAGTTTTTTTATAATATAACTTCTATCAAAATGTGCAAGCTCACCTATAGTTTTAATTTTCATTTTTTCAAGCTTTTGTGCGGTCTGTTTTCCTACTCCATACATAAATTGGATTGGTAATGGCCATAACTTATGTTCAATATCTTTTTTCCACAGCTCCGTAATGCCTAATGGCTTTTTCATTTCAGAAGCCATCTTTGCCAAGAACTTGTTTTCAGATATACCTATAGAACATTTCAATCCTAGTTCATTATTAATATGTTCCATAACCCGTTTTGCACATTCATATGGTTTTCCAAATATTCTTTCACATCCAGTCATGTCAATCCATGCTTCATCAATACTATTTTGCTCAATAGCAGGGGTATATCCTGAAAGTATATTCATAACCTGCCTGGATTTATATTTATAAAACTTATGATCTGGAGGAATAATTATCATGTCTGGACAAAGTTTCAAAGCTTGATGCAATACCATAGTTGTCTTAACTCCAAATTTCCTAGCTTCATAATTTGCAGTTAAAATAATACCTCTCCGATTTTCAGGATCTCCCGCTACAGCAGCAGGTTTATCAACAATTTCAGGATGCCGTGTAGATTCACAGCTTATGAAAAAAGCATTCATGTCTACAAGAAAAATTATTCTACTCATAGTTACACCTACTTGTTTCAAAAATCTATTTTCAAATTTATGTATATACACATTATTTACACTTATATTTATTATAAATCAGTTAAATAAATTTAGATAGCATATCTTAGTCTTAACTCCTTATTTTCAGGGGTTATCTGAAAGACCCAACCAGCTGACAAGTTCTTTATAATACATTGCATTTTTAAAATTAAGGAGTTACAAATGTTTTTGCTTTGTTTAGAGTTTCTGGTTATAATCTAGATATAAATTGTATAAATTCACCTAATTCTAGAGTTTTTATAGAGAAACACGCTTATACCATTAATGAAATTAGAAAAACATGTATTTTCTATATGCTGAGAAATATTACAATTACATTATACAAAAGGAGGCAAATATATTTGTTTATTAATAGCCTAAAAAGCATCTTTAAACTTGAAACTACTCAAAAAATTATAGCCATATCATTTATCATTATAATTTTGTACTTTCTTCGTAGTTCTATACACTTAATATTATTCACTTTTCTATTTTCTTATTTAATATATACCATGAATAAAGTTGTTGGCAGATTATTATGTAAGTTAACCCCGCTAATACGAAAGTTATTTTCTGTGATGATATATATTACTTTAATATTATCCATTATTTTATTACTGTATAATTATATTCCTAAAGCTATAGATCAGGTTGCTACATTAGTTATACAAATAACAAATATAAATCTAAATTTAAATAGTAATAATAAAGTTATAGAATTTATTAAATCATATATTGAAAATTGGAATATACCTCAAATAATTCAAAAATACAGTAATACACTACTAAGTACAATTTCCGATATAGGCCAATTTAGCTTAAACGTAATTCTCGCATTAGTATTAAGTATAGTCTTTAACATGGAAAGGGGAAATCTGGGAGAAGCATTTAATAATGCAGAGGAGAGCAGTAACCTAAGCATATTTAAATATCTTAAATCCTATGGAAAAAGTTTTACAGATTCATTTGGTAAAGTCATAAGGACTCAACTAATCATAGGACTTTTTGATGCCACACTTTCAGCAATTGGTCTGGTAATACTCGGCTTTCCACAAGTATTAGGCTTAGGTCTAATGATATTTGTTTTAGTGCAAATTCCTGTAGTTGGCATAATGATTGCACTTGCACCACTTTCTTTAATTGCTTTTCAAATAGGTGGTTTTGTAAAAATATTTCAAGTATTAATGATGGTGGTGATACTCCATTTAATTGAGAATTATGTATTAATACCCAAGCTCATGTCAGATAGTACAAAAATTCCGAAATTTTTAGTGTTTGTTGTTTTAATATTATCAGAAAAATACATGGGTTTGTGGGGGCTTTTACTTGGTATACCGTTATTTATGTTTGTACTGGACATATTTAATATTAAGCTGCAGAAGACTACACAAAGGATTGAAAAAGTTAAAAGTATGCAATAATAATTATCAATATACACTTGGTAATATTAATAACTGAAAAAAATGGAGGGCAGTCCAAATATCTTAAATGATGTTGGTTTGATAAATATAGCTGAGTAGTATGGGTAAGTCCATAAGCCGAGTTCTGTATTATATTTATGTAGTAAAAATATATAAAATTAAATTCAAACAAATCTTTGATAAACATTGATATACCTACGGTTGCAGTTATATACGTTCTATAAAATAAAAATATGTAGACATAAGGTTTTTTATCTTAGTATGGCAATAGTATGGCAAATTTACTTCTTGCCATACTATTTAGTTATCGGAGTTTCTACATTTTAGGAGTGTCTAAATTATAAAAAAAATAGGAAGACTTCAAAAGGAATACACTGAAGATGAAAAATTAGAGATAAAAAAAGTATATAAAAAAGCCCACAACCCCAATGAAATGGGCCCTATGTCAAGGACATTTTGAAAAAAGCTAGGCAATTATACGCTGGTTTCTGTATTGAGCAGGAGCCAGTTTTTTTAATCCCCACTGAATTGAGTAATATAAGAAATTGTTTGCGGATAAGCCTTGACTTTGTTGTGGAAAAATGTTAAGAAAGCGTAAATTATGAGAAATATATCAAATTTCATGGTAAGATGTAGTGGACAAACTTGTTAAGGAAATGAATATATTGTTTAATAGAAAAAACTTTATACTATTTATTTGTTGTTTTCTATCCTTGCTTTTTGTATCTACATTCAGGGTTGCAGCTGCTCCAGCAACTCAGAGGTTTGGAGGAATGATAGGTATGAGACTTCAATACAGATTTCCCAAAGTAATTGGAAACGATCAGATTATGTTGTAATAGTGTCGGGAGAAAATTTTCCTGATGCCCTTTGTGCAGCACCTCTAGCAAAGAAATATAATGCACCTATTTTATTAACACAGAGTAATAGCGTAAGCGATAGTGCACAACAAGAAATACAAAGATTGAATGCTAAAAATGCATTTATAATAGAGGAAACTAGTGTAGTACACCAAAGTGTTCAAAATCAATTAAGTAGTCTTAATATAAGTTGTACTAGGATCCAGGGGCAAGACAAATATGAAACTAGTGTAAAAGTAGCTCAAATTATAGGTACAAGCAATGGCATAGTGATTGCATCAGGAGAAAATTTCCCGGATGCGGTATCTGTAGCGCCTATTACTGCGGCAAAGCAGATGCCTATACTTCTCACAACATCTGATAACTTACCAGATAGTGTTAAAAACTTTATTAATAACAATAATATTAGTAAATATTATGTAGTTGGAGGAACTTCTGCTATAAGTGACAGTTCTATAAATGCTCTTAATAACTGTAAAAGATTAAGTGGAGATGATAGGTACGGCACAAATTCCGCAATAATAAATGAATTTTCAGATAGCATACATTTTACTAATACATATTTAGCAAATGGGGAAGGTTTTGCGGATGCTTTATCTGGTTCTGCGGCTGCAGCAATAACGTCTTCTCCTATTATTTTAGTAAATGGTTCTTCTAACACTAAGGAGCCTATAGTCTAATTTAAATGCTATATCTACAGTCAATATATTTGGTGGTAGCGCTGTTATACCAGATACTTTAGTGCAAAGTCTTTTTTTGTGTACAACATCTAGTGGTACACCAACACCTAGCACAACAGCATCCAATACAACAACACCTAGCACAGCAGCATCCAGTACACCAACACCTAGCACAACAACAGGACAAGCTAATAATCCAGTATTTATGGGAACGGATGCGAATTTTACATGGATATGGGAGCTTCAAGATGATGTAAATAACTATGGAAGTATAGATAACTTAATATCAAAATTAAAATCTCTAGGAATAACAAATGTATGTATTAAATACCATGAAGGTTCAAGTCCCATAGGAGGAGGTGTAAACTATAGAGACTCATTTCTAAAATATGTAAAAAATTTTAAAGATGCAGGATTTAAAGTAGGTACATGGGGTTACAATTACTTTAATTATGTTGAAGATGAAGCTAGTTTGATAAATGAAGCTCTTGACAATAGTGATTATTATATCTTTGATGCGGAAAGTGATGTTGCAGGTAAAACAAGTCAGACAGAAGAAATATGTGAACTTGTAAGGAGTAAACATCCTAATGCTATTATAGGTTATACCACTTTCCCTATAGCAAGTTATCATCAAGACATACCTTATTCAATTTTTAATAAATATTGTAATTTTGTCTCTCCTCAATGTTATTGGTGCGAAATGCAGTGGTCAATTAATAACTGCATAGATAAAATGTTAAGTGATTACAAAAATTATAATCTGAACAATCCGATATACCCTAGTATACAAACTTACAATATTAGTTTAGACGATTATAATGCCTATGCCAAATATAATTTTAATAATACTGGTTATTGGGATTTTGATGAAATGGATAGTAACTTTTATAAGTTTAAAAATAATTAATAAAGATAAAAAAGTATAGTAATGATCATTAAATTTATGTCTTGAAAGGAAGATATTTTAATTGTATACATGAAAATATGTCTAACATAATACATATGAATTTAGTTTAGGAGAGAAGGGTTACACCAATGAGAGTTCTCTTTTTAGGTGCTTAAGACCTATCCTCAAATAATTGTTCTACTATACGATTGTTAAAGGAAAAATCGTGAGGATAAAAAACATCCAACTTTACAATTAAACGCCAAATGGAGGTATAAATTATGGTCAGCAATTTATCTATAGTGCTACTAGTTTTTTCTGCTGCATTGTCAGTAGCATTCCCTGCAATATTACTAATATATTACAGGAAAAGGGAGAAAATATCTTTTAGACCCGTTATTGTAGGAGCATTAATTTGGTTTGCGTTTACCCAAATGTTAGAAAAAACTCTACATATATTTGTTATGAATACAATGCTTATTAAATACCCTCTTTTATTTTCCATATATGGCGCTTTAACAGCAGGTATCTTTGAGGAAGTTGGAAGATTTACTGCATTTAAGATTTTTCTCAAGAATAAGAGAGAATGGAAGAATGGCATGGCTTTGGAATTGGACATGGTGGATTTGAAGCCCTACTAATAGGACTGGTGAGCAATGTGCAGTATATAATATATGCAAGTATGCTAAACTCAGGCACTTTGGAAAGTTCATTTGCTGGAAGGTTATCTGCTGCTCAAGTCAAATCATTGAAGGTTTCATTAACTTCTCCATCTTATCTATTTGCAAATAGTAAAATCAAAAAGAATATTTTTCAAGGTAGATCTTAAATAGTTAAAAATAAGTAAGGATGTAGTTTCATAGTAATAACTATACAAAATGAAAATTTTGTATAGTTATTATGTGTGCAAACACTATTTCAAGGCAGAATTTAGCACCTTCTAGGTAGTTAGCCTTCTATAATTTGTATGTCCTATTACTTGCCTTATGCACTGGTTTGATATGCTGATTTGAATTAAATGTCTTTTTTAAAGATTTTATATCATTGGGATAGAAAGTATCAGAATATATAAAATCTACACCTAAATTTAAGGCCTTATTTAATTCTAAAGGGGTATCAACTGTCCAACAGAACACTTTTAGGCCATCTCTATGTGCCTGCTGTACAATTTTTTTATTTAGATAGTCAATATTAGAATCAACTCCTGTAAAGCCAAATGATTTTATATAATTATAACCATATATTATACTTTGTGGATCTACCATGGGCATTAAGATAATTTGTTTATCTTTACTGCGCAAATACTCTAAATATTTATAGTTAAATGCATGAACTAACAACTTTTTCTCATCACCATATTTATATATAATTTTTAAAAATGTATTCAAGTCCCTATTTTCTTCACTAAGATACTTAATATCAAATACTGGTATGAGATTATCCTTTCTACACTCTACAAGTGCATCTTTAAATCTAGGCAATCTCAAGTCAGGATAGGAGGATATATTAGCTCCTTTGTTAACTATAAGCCTATCTATTTGATGCGAACTCTTTGTTGTTATTAGGCCATGTCCATTTGTGGTTCTATCAAGCATTCCATCATGCAATAAATACAGTGTACCATCAGATGATGAGCATATATCTAATTCTACACCCCAATAGCCTATCTTAGCTGCTTCGTCAATTGCAGGAATAGAATTTTCTGGTGCAATACTACTTGCACCACGGTGAGCCACTAAAGTTGGTTTACTCAAATTTACAAAATTATACCTTTGTTTTATTCTTACATCTGCTAAACTATTATAAGTATCTTTGTTACTAACTAATTTTAACTTCCCATTTGTCATTACATGGGAAACTTTTGAAAAATCCTTGTAAGTATTACCATGATTTGATACTGCGATATTTGTTCCTAGAGTTAATATGACTAGTGAAATAATAATTGTTGCTATTATTTTCTTATACATAGTATCATCCCCATAAATATAATTGCAACCATACTCTTATTATACATTAACATATATCAAAAATTAAATATTTTGTCGGAAAAATCTATTGAAAACATCCTATTAGTCTCCAAACTGATTATATACTCAACTACAAATGTATTGATGTTATACTTTACTTTAATGTTTCAAATATATATCCTTTTGATCTAAAATATTCTATTACTTCAGGAAGTGCTTGTACTGTGGTAGCTTTAGTAGATGCATCATGCATTAGCACAACTAGATGTTCCTGATTAGAATATCGCTCTACAGTACTAACTAGTTTATCTACAGGTACTCTATTATATTCAGCATCACCCGTTAAATCATTCCAATCAACATAACTATATCCGTTTTCTTTGGCTTCTTCTCTAAATGGTTCTAATTTTTTTCCAAAAGAACCTCCAGGAAATCTTATAAGTTTTGAATTATAATTATTGCCTAGAATAGACTTTAATATATCATTACATTTATTTACATCGTTTATAAAAACTTTTGGATCTGAGTATATGTAATTCATGTCATGAGAATAGGTATGATTGGCAACCGTATGACCTTCTGCTACTTCCTCTTTTACAATATCTTTATTTTTTTCTGCATTTTTCCCAATTAAAAAAAATGTAGCTTTTATGTTATAATCCTTTAATATCTTTAGTATTTGCGGAGTATTGTTAGGTGAAGGCCCATCATCAAATGTTAAATAAACTACCTTCCTTCCGTCCGGTTTATATGGATTAAATTCACTTGTATCCGTACCCTTTATATTAGCAGCTTGTACTTTAGTTTTCTTATTATCCATATATTTTCCAGCTTTTATTTTAGTAGTTGCCATAGTATCAGCCTTTATTTTATATGACTTTGTACTAGATATTCTGTCACCTGAAATGAATCCCACCAAAGATAAAAACAAAAATGCTGATACAAGTATTAATATATTTTTCTTATTTTTTTTAGTCCTTCTTCTTTTAGTTCTCCTATACATTTTGTATTGTGGCACAATATATCATCCCTTCGATTTTTACTAGTGGGAATTATGAAATATACAACTTATGCAGCTCATTAAATTTCTGACAATTAATAGCGAATTTTACACCATATTCCCCTTACCTAAGTAATAGTTCTCCATAAATTTTTATATTCCTGCTGAATTCTACAAAAGTAAGAATTAAATTTATCAAAAAAATCACGATAAGGATAGTGAGGATTCTGTATTTTAGTTATAGTATATATCCTAGATTCTCTTTAACTATAATATATACATAAGAATAGGAGATTTTAAATTATGATTAAATATATTAAATTATTGATAAGTATTTTCCTCATTTTTTTACTTATAACAGTTATATTTATATCTACAACATCTGCCAGTATTAGAAGAAATAATCCCAACATTAACATACCTAACTTTAATTTAAGTAACAATGATATAAAATACGATAAACATAGTATTTCCACCTATAGTATTACCCGTAAAAAAGTACTGGATAAAGCATATGAGATGACTAAAGTTAGATGGAGCCCTAAATATAATCTATTTGATAAATACGGCCACTACACTTTCATAAAGGGCAAAATATACTATGGAATACCATACAGTATGTCCTATTATCAAACAACTTCTATTGGTGATTTTTTATCAAAAATAAGCAATTCTAAAATTATATACGGAAATGATTGTGCTGGTTTCGTAAGTGCATGCTGGGAAATACATAGACAAACTACCCTTTCCTTACTTGATGCTGTTAAATATCATAATAAAATTGATGGAAAAACCATAAATGAGATTTCGTGGCAAGATTTAAAACCTGGAGATGCCCTGTTGGTTGATAATGGTAAAGGCAAAGGACATATTATAATGTATATTAATACAAACCAAAAAAATAGCAATGAATTAAATGTGTATGAACAAAACATACAAACTATAGTTCCTTTTATATCTGTTCCCACAGCAAGGAGAGATATACGGCTTAAAAGTAACCTCATAAAGGATGGCTATATTCCAATTAGATTGATGACATTAACTTAATACTTACTTGAAAAAATTTTAGTTACTACAATCCGGTTTATAACAAATGATAAAATCTTTGACAAATACCTCGGAAAATTATGACATTCTCCGATTCCTATAGAAGTTAAGTCTAAGCTTATAATCTTCTTTCAAGTTAAAAATCAGGTAATAAACAATTTAATTTTCTCATATAAATAGTTAAGTAAATTACAATAGTAAAAGGAGATGTTAAAATTGTTTGCCAAAGAAAGTAAGAAAGCCTTCTTTTACCTGGTGATTTTTTTCTTTTTTATTATACAAAGCATAATTCCTTCAAAAGTATTTGCAGATGATGATTGAAAAGCCATAAATACAGATTCTATTAGAGCTAAAGTTGTACAAATAGTATCTATTAAAAAAGAGAATGTTAATGCAGGTGATAAAAATATTGTGGTAGAAGAACAGACATTAAAAATACAAATTTTAAGTGGAAAACATGAAGGTGAGAATGTTATTATAAAAAATACAGTAGATCCATCTAAGCAGGGAAACTTAGTTTTTAACAAGGGAGACCAGGTATTCCTATCCATAAGTGAAGATAGTAATGGTAATATAACCTCATCTAATATCTATCAGGTTGCAAGAGACAAGCCCTTAACTTATTTACTTATATTGTTTATTCTTTCTATGATATTAATTGGTGGAGGCAAAGGATTTAAGTCCATAATAACATTAGCATTTACCTGTTTTATGATAATAAAGGTGTTCTTGAATCTAATTTTACAAGGGTGTAATCCTACAATTATTTCCGTATTTGTTTGTATTGTTATAACTATTATATCTTTGATTATCATAGGAGGAATAAATCGTAAAACAATTTTAGCCATCATTGGGACAAGTAGTGGAGTAGTCATATCTGGAATTATATCATTTAAAGCAACTTGAGAAATAAAATATAAGCAACATTATTTCATTCATAAACCAGTAATCTTATAATAATTTATTACAGAGCTAAAAAAGTAATATACTGCTCATAGTACTTTTTCTATAATACTTCATCCTCTGATATTTTTTGAATAATACCTAACGAAAAAAAGACACTCAACATGGAACTTCCTCCATAGCTTATTAGAGGAAGAGTAATTCCTGTAAGAGGAATTAAATTTATAACCCCACCTGTTATAACTAATACCTGAGATGCTATCATTGCACTATAACCCACTACTAAAAGTCTCAGAAAAATACTTTTTTGGTATAGTGCAGCTCTTATACATCGGTAAAATAATAAGAAATTTATTATTATTATTGCAAATCCCATTAGGATGCCAAGTTCTTCACAAATTACTGCAAAAATAAAATCTGTATAATTAACTGGTACAAATTCTGGGTGTCCAAGGCCAAGACCTACCCCTGTAAAACCTCCTGACGCAATAGAAATCATGGATTGAACAATCTGATAACCTATATTATTAGCATAAGGCCAGGGATTTTTCCAAATTAGCACTCTTACTCTCACATGTGCAAATAATTTATAACTTATTACGCAGCCAATTGCAAACAATATAAGGGAAGTTACCATATACCTTAATTTTGAAGTTGCTATAAACAGCATGGTAACTGATACACAAAATATAATTAAGCTAAATCCCAGGGATTTTTGAATTAATGTAAATGCAAAGCATATTGCTACAACAATAGCTGGCATTATTAAATGTCTAAAGCTTCTATAATCCTTTAATTCGGAAGCCAGGTATAGTACTAAAAACAATTTACCAAACTCTGAAGGTTGAAAACTATATCCTTGTATTATAATCCAACTTTTAGATCCATTTATCTCTTTACCGAAAAAAGTTGCCATAGCCATAAATATTATAGTAGCTACACAGTAGCAATACTTATACTTGCTGAATCCTTCTAAATCCGGAAAAAGAACGACTATCAAAATAAATTCTGTTACACCAACTGCAAACCAAATTACCTGTCTGACTGAATATGCTATGTTTATCCTATAAAGTATGACCATTCCTATAATTGACAATATACTAGAAAAAATAAATATATACTTATCCCCATCGGGAAAAAACTTTCTAATAACAAAGTAAGAGTATCCTATAAGCAAACATATACATCCAGCCATTATTATAGCCATTTTATCAAAAGGCTGTTTAAGTATTGATAAATTTATAAAACATATAAAACATAGACAATATGTATACCTTAAAAGTCTTTTTTCATCTCTCCTACTTTGCAAATTGGATTTCAACAATATTCACCACCTTATTTAGTTATCTAAGTTTCTGGAGAATTTTCAAAATTGTATACTACACTTCTTATGATAAGTGAAAAATTAAAACTGCTATACCAACTATCCAGCAATAGTAAGAGAAAGGAAGCATTGCATTAATTTCTTTCTTTTTGAACCAGCGCATCAATAACAAGACACTAATAAATGCAAATATTCCAGCTACTACTCCTCCTAATATAGACATCTGAAGTAATCCCTGAGTTCCTGATTTTATAATTTTAGGAACTTCTAATATTCCTGCTCCTGCAATGATTGGAGTAGCAAGAAGCATAGAAAACCGTGCGCTCTCTTCATGCTCTAATCCCATCCAAAATCCTGCTGTCATACTTGCTCCGGATCTAGAGAAGCCTGGAATGAGAGCCAAGGACTGAAAAAAGCCTACAATTGCTGCTTCGCCATAGGTTAAGTCTTCAATTTCCTTTTTCCCTTTGGAGTGCATCTTTTCTCCAAAATATAAAAGTATACCATTTAGTATCAAAAAAGCAGCTGTAATGCTTATATTACTAAATAAACTCATTAATTTCTTTTCAAAAACAAACCCTATTACAGTTGCTGGCAATGTACCAACTAGTATAAGTCCGAGTAATTTTTTTGAATTCCTACTATTAAAAATTGATTTAATAATATCAATCCAATCCTGCCTAAAGAAGATTAAAAGTGCTACAGTTGTACCTAAATGCATCATTACTACAAATGGAAGAAAGTTTACTTTTAAGAATTGAGGACTAAGTTTCCATCCTAAAATGTATGGTGTCAACACGGAATGTGCAACACTACTAATCGGAAATAATTCAGTAATTCCTTGAATTATTGCAAGAATTATAGTTTGTAAAATAGTCATATTTATATTCCTTTCTAAAAATAAATGATTTTCGTTGAGTTTTTGACACTAGTATTTTAACCACATACTATAAATAAGGCCTGAGTATGCCAGAAACATGTTCTTTTATAGATAAGCAATATGAAAACTTGGTTCAAATATTAATAAACCAAGGTATTTTCAGTGATTTTTACTTTATTAAAGTTGTTTACCTATAATAAATTTTAAGGGTGCTATAATCTTATAAGTGAAAATTTTCAATATATAATGCTAATAAATCTTATACAAAAATCCATCAAAGCATTTTGTTTCATTACCCAATATCAAAACACTTTGATAGATTTTATATCTTAAAATATGTCCATTAATTACATATAAAATTAAACATTAAAATATCTTCGCATATTTACATTTAAAACTAATGCTAACGAAATGAAATTAGCTAAAATGGAACTTCCTCCATAACTCACAAATGGAAGAGTTATTCCTGCAATAGGCATAATTCCAATGGTCATGCCAATATTTTGAAACACAGAAAAAATAAAGGACGCTGCTACACCAATACATATAAATCTTCCCAAAATATCCTTTGATTGAGTTGATGATCTTATGATTCTATATACTAGTACACCATAGGCGGCTATAAGTACTGCAGAGCCAATGAATCCCCATTCCTCCCCAATCACTGAAAATATAAAGTCTGTATGTATTTCAGGAATATATCCACCAGATGACTGCAGTCCTTTTAAAAAGCCTGTCCCGATTAATCCGCCAGAACCTATTCCCGTCACAGATTGCGTAAGCTGAAAACTAATATCCTGTTGATAAGCTCCTGGATTAATAAAAGAGGTTATTCTCTGCTTTTGATAATCTTTTAGAATACCACTAAACCAAATAAGGATACTCAATGGTATAGATGCTATGATACCCGTTACTATAGCCTTTAAATTTAGACCGGAAGCAAAAAAAATGCAGAAAACTATAAATAAACATACTAATGCCATACCTAAGTTAGGTTGTATTACAATTAAAACAATGGGTATAAAAGCGTATAAGAATAAAATTAGAAAATTTCTTAAATTATTTATGTTACACTCCATTTCTTCTAATTTTTTTGCAATAATTAATATCAGCCCTATTTTTACAAATTCGCCTGGTTCTATAGCTCTGCTTCCTATTCTGATCCATGAAGATGCACCTTTTATTGCTTTACTGGTTATGTCATTAAATAATAAAACTCCAACACCACCCCAATATATTACGTTGGCATATCGAACTATAACTCTATAATCAACAATTAAAATTAAAAAAACTACAACTATACCTAATAGTAGCCATATTAGCTGCAATTTAGCATAGTAATAGCCATATTGATTATGTGTAGCACTAAAAATATTCATTACGCCAAAACAAGCTATGGCAACTATGATAGATAACATAGTTACATCTAAATTTCTGTATGTTTTTTTATTTATTAAAAATTTTTGCATTTTATCCTCCAGGAAACTTTAAGATAATTAGATTATAATATATTAGCTGACTTTTATCTTTAATTATATATGTATATTTTATTAAATTTTACGGAATCTTTTTAGTATCAATAGAGCCTGAAATAGCCTTTATAAGTCCTTGACAAGAATAAATCTGTATCCTTTTCTCTTAAGAACAGGTAAAACAGTTTGAAGGGCTCTTATTGTTTTTGTAGGCGAATTTTTCGAGCCCCTACCATCGTGTAATAATATGATGTCACCAGACTTTATATTATTTATAAGTTTCTTTTTTATGTAATCTTCAGTTACCCATCTACTCCAATCCATGGCATGAATGGACCAAAGAATAATCTTTAAATTATTAGCATTAGCATAATAATATGTTAATGGATTAAATATTCCCCATGGAGGTCTAAAAAATTTAATTTTTATTCCTAAATGATCCATAATATTTAAAGCTTCAGAAAAATTTTTTCGTGTTTGATATGGCGATGAAAAAATCGCATTCATATGCTTTAAAGAATGAAGCCCAATGTAATGCCCCTCACTTTCAATACGCTTAATTATATCAGGATACTTTTGTGCATTTTCTGCAAGAACAAAAAATGTGCATTTTATATCATTTTTTTTAAGTACATCTAGAAGTTTTGGTGTATACTCAGGATTAGGGCCATCATCAAAAGTTAAAGCAATAACATTACCCTTTGTGGGAGCTTTTTTAATTATCTTGTTTGAAAAACTTCTATAGTATAAGCTGGGTGCTATCGTATAACCTACAATCAAAGAAAATATATCCAAATTCATACTAACCACTCCTCTTTGTGAGCATATATAAAATGTGTCTATGGTTCTAATAATATACTAAATAAAAGTATAATTATCATCTAACCTATATTGTTTTGTTATGTATCTGTATATTTTATTTAGTTTAGAGCCTACTAAATAACTTAGGTATTATATTATAAAAATAGAAATTATTCAAAACAATTTTTGGAACTATAATAATTTTTAAAAACATATACATATAAAAGTTCTATAGATATTAAGATATGTGTCTGGACAAGGACAATTATACCGTTCCTATCTGGATAAATGGATTGTTATGTTTTTTACTTTTCAGTCCCAATCCTTTAACACGGCTGAAGATGGCCACATACTATAAAGTCGTTAACTCTAATCTTTTGACCAATAAAAATTTAGAATTGTCTAGAAACAAAGAGCTGATACCGAATTAAGTAAAATAAGATGTTTCTACCAGAAACATGAATAAGTAATAAATATTATAATACGAATAATAATTTATTTTGGAAAGTATATGTGGAAAGTAAAGTTACGAAATGAGATTTAAGGAAAAAACTTTAAATACTATTTCAGGGGTGATTTGGATAATAATCATCTTGTATCGAGTTTTAAGAATATAGTGATAGTTAGTATATTTAAGCATTACTAAAAAACGTATACATTTTATGTAAAACAGATGAATTCTGAAAGTATTTTTTAGTTGGCTAATTATATTTGATATCAAAGTATTGTCAGGTATCCCTTATTATATTCTTGTTAAGTGACAAGCTCATTATATCATTTTTTTGTATGATGGTACAAGAGGTTCTAATCAATACAGGATCAGAAGGGGTGAGTAAATTTATTATCCTCAATATTACTTATTATAAACATTAATTCTACATCATTTGAGGAAACTGTAGAATATTGTATATTATTTACAAGTATTGTTTTATTCGATCCGACTAAAGAGTCTGTGATACCTAATGACCTCATCAAATTGGTTCTTTCCTCATCCGAGTAACTACTGTCAACAGTATCTATAAGAGTTTCAACTGTAAGCAGAATATCAGATTCGGACTTAATCGTGCCATCACCGTTTCCAAGCAGCGTAATATACCTAATACTAGAATCTTTTTTATTAATTATTCCTTAGATATCTATATTATTATTAATCATATACTTAAAACTATTCTGTACAGTACCAACTTGTATGGCCAAGCTGTTTATTTTGAAACTTAACCCAAACTTTTGTGCAGACGTATTAAATTTATATTGAAACTCACTAATATTGTTGAATATTCTATATATTGGCTCCTGTTGTAAATTTATAACTTTAGTGTTTGATTTAGTGCCAGTACTTACTGACCTTAATGTTTGGGTTAGCTTATTGGTGGATGAGTTATGAGATTTTTCAACTTTACTAAAATCATATACTATAAAGGCAATTATTACAATTAGTATTATAATAGCAAGGTATCTTAATCTTTTTTCCCTGATATCTTGTTTTTTAGCATTTTCTTTATTTTCCATTTATAATCATCCCCCCTTTTTGATCATAATTTGTCTAAATGAAATTACAACACCTAGTACTTGGTACCTCCTATTTATTTTATTTAATTCTCTGCGCAGATGTATAATCATACAACGTTGCTATTTTTACTACATCGCCTGTATGAGGTGCTTCTACATATTTTCCATTTCCTATGTACATACCTACATGATAGGCAGGATTACCCCAGAAAACTAAATCACCAGGCTGCAAATCATTTACGTCTAGTATCTTCGTGCCAAAATTTTGCTGATCCTGTGATACCCTAGGTATGCTAATTCCAAAATGACCATATACATATTGTACAAATCCAGAGCAGTCAAATCCAGAAGGGGTCGTGCCTCCCCATACATACGGAACACCAAGAAAAGATAAGGCATAATCCACAATACTATTTCCTGTATTCATAATTGAGTTGTCTGTATTACCTGAATTTACATCTTTATTCTGAACTATCATCTTATCTAAATCACCGATAAGTTTTTCTTCATTTTCCTTCTGCATTTTCAGTACATCTGTTTCATCAGATACCTTTTTTGTAAGCTTGTCTAGTTCTGATTTATCGGAATTTAATTTTTTAGTCTTATTTTGTAGGATATCTTTATTTGCCTCTAAGGTTTCTATATTCTTACGATCCCAATCCATTAGTTTTTTTACAAGGTATGTATTTGAAACCAGATCTGTGAAATTCTTTGAATCCAGAATAACATTAAGGTAAGATTCATCACACCCGTTTACATATAGTGCCCTAATCCTTTGATTTGATATAGCATTAAGATCATTTATATTTTTAGATATATAAGCAATAGATTGTACATTTTCCGAGATATCCGAATTAAGTTTTTTTAAGTTTTCTTTATAGCTATTTAGAGCAGTAATATTGGATTCTATATTGCTGTCCTGAATCTCTATTTGTTTTTCAATGTTAGTTTTTTGGTTTGTTATATTTAAAGTGTCCTCATCTAAATTTGAAATATTATTAGTTACATTTGAAGTATTACTTATATTGGAAATATTATACTCTTCAATGGGACTAGCACCGGCATGAAATGTTATAGTGCTTACTATTCCCAGAATTATGACTGCATGCCATAAATTTTTTCTAATCATTTCTACGCCCCCTTCAGAAGTCAATTATAAGTATAACATAATAGATGGAATAAAATTTGTTAATTTTATAGGAACTTGTTGAATATCTGAAAGAGAAAGGATATAAAAAAATATATATTATTCTTAATAACGCTGGAGTTCATCATGCAAAAATGCTAAATTCGATTTTTCGACATATTCAATCATGTCATGAATATTTTTCAAGGCAAGTTCTTTTGACCTGGTGTTATTTATGGGGTTTAATATGCTCCAATTGACATGGATAAAGAGGTTCCGGTAGATGTTACAACTGCCATTATAAGGTTTGCAATCATACTCACATTTATTTTCTTTATTCCGTAAGCCATTCCTACAACTACATTATCCAGATTAGAGGATAAGCTAAACAATAATGCAGATAAAAGCAATACCATAAGTGTTTCGTTAAGGAACTGCATTATGCTTGAAACTGTACTCCAAGTAATTGGTTTGTGAGTTATATGAGAGTTAAGTACCTGATGTTATTGCTTTATGTAGGAGAGATAATCATAAGGTAGTTGCGACCAACCGCAAATCCAATTACTCATTTTGGAAGTATATGCTAGGTGTCCTATTGTATTTAGACAATTGTCCAATCAAAGTACCCATTAAAGAATAAGACTAGAGTGTTTTCATTCTAGTTGCTGGACAAAATGAGAAAAATGTTAAAAGAGCGTGAACTATGAGAAACATATCAAATTTCATGGTAAGATGTAGTTGACAAACTTGTTAAGGAGATGAGTATATTGCTTAACGCAAAAAAACTGGTACTATTCATTTGTTGCTTTTTATTTTTACTTTTTGTATCTACATGCAAGGTTACAGCTGCTCCATCAACTGAGAGATTTGGCGGTGACGATAGGTATGACACTTCCATACAGATTTCCAAAAATAATTGGAATCAGTCAGACTATGTTGTAATAGTTTCAGGAGAAAATTTTCCAGATGCCCTGTGTGCAGCACCCTTAGCAAAGAAATATAATTCACCTATCTTGTTAACACAAAATAATAGCTTAGATGATAGTGTATTGCAAGAGATACAAAGATTGAATGCCAAAAATGCATTTATAATAGGAGGAACTAGTGTAGTATCTCAAAATATTGAAGGGCAATTAAATAATCTTAATATACATTGTACTAGAATTGAAGGACAAGATAGATATGAAACTAGTGTAAAAGTATCTCAAATTATAGGCACAAGTAATGGGGTAGTGATTGCATCAGGAGAAAATTTTCCAGATGCCATATCTGTAGCCCCTATTGCTGCCGCAAATCAGATGCCTATACTTCTCACAACATCTGATAGATTACCAGATAGTGTTAAAAACTTTATTAGTAACAATAATATCAGTAAATATTATGTAGTTGGGGGAACTTCTGCTATAAGCGACAATGCTATAAGTAACCTTAATAATTATAAACGGTTAAGTGGGGATGATAGGTACGGCACAAATTCTGCAATAGTAAATGAATTTATAGATAGCATTCATTTTAACCATACATATTTAGCAAATGGGGAAGGTTTTGCAGATGCCTTATCTGGTTCTGCGGCTGCAGCAATGACATCTTCTCCTATTATTTTATTAAATAGTTCTAATACTAAGGAACCTATAATTCAATCTAATTTAAATGCTATATCTACCGTTGATATATTAGGTGGTAGTGCTGCTATACCAGATACGTTAGTACAAAATCTTTTATTTACCACTACATCAGTACCTAGTGAAGCATCATCACCTAGTACGACATCATCATCAATAATTATATGCATAGATCCTGGACATGGTGGTTATGATTCTGGAGCTGTTGGTCCAACGGGAACACTTGAAAAAAATGTAACTTTAGCTGTAGCATTAAAAGTTGGAAAAATACTTGAAAGCAATAATGTACAAGTAATATATACTAGAACTAGTGACAATGTGCCATGGCCCTCTGATGTAGCAGAAGATCTTCAAATGCGCTGTGATATATCTAATAATAGTGGTGCTAATTACTTCGTATGTATACATGCCAATAGCGCAGATGATCCAACTGTGGGGGGAACAGAGACTTATTACTTTGATGGAAGTACAGCAGGTGAGAAGCTTGCACAATCCATCCAGGAGGAACTTGTCAAAACTACAGGCTTACAAGATAGAGGAATAAAGACAGCAGATTATTATGTCTTAAAAAATACGAATTCACCAGCAATACTTACAGAACTTGCATTTATAAGCAATCCAAAAGAAGAGGCTCTTTTAGCCAGTGATAACTTTCAGAATGAATGTGCACAGGCTATAGCTGCTGGTATAATGGAAAATATACACTAGTAGTGGTGTTAGTATAATATTGTATCCACCAATTAACTTAATGGATAGTGATGCTGCCAAGGTACGGCTTTCAGAAGGGGATCATGTAGAGCTTTGGATGTAATTAAAAGTATAAGAGGTAAACTTATTCTTTAATATAATAGCTACGAAAAGAGTAGAAAATGGTTCAAGACTATTACTGTAAGTTAGCAGCAATTTAAAGTAAAGAAATAAGCACATACTTATGGGAACCACTGAAAAAGTGTCTTCATATCACTTAAAAAACCGTAGGTAATGATATGCTCCCCTTGTGCAAGATGAAGCTACACTATAGTAGATTTATTTTAAGATGTAATCAATATATGAGCGCTGCTATAAATTATTGACATTATAAAATTTACCCCTTATAGTTTAAAATAAACAAGATATAATGGCTGTATAATATTTAAGATTATATATAATAATATCTTATGCCCTAGCTATCAGAAGCAAAAATCTTGCTGGGTAATGCTAATATATAACTAAGAATATTTAGAGGTAACTCCATCACTTCATTTAGATAATTAATTATAAATAGTAAAGATGATTTTAAAAAATTATAGATAAAGTGTTTGGACAATTTTAGAAATACAATGTTTAATAATACAGAAAAGGATAAATCTATAAATCTATAAATCTATTACATTAAATAGTAGGTTTAATAACTAAATTTAATAAGAGGTGATGCTATGTTTAATAAGAAAAAATTCCTTATTCCAGTGATAACAATATTTACTTCATTTTTATTTAATCCCATGAATGTTTATGCTTCAGCTTATGATGGCACAATCAATTCTTCATATCAGTCATCCTTAACTGATATCGTGGATAAAAATATTAATGCAATTGCATTAGTTGAAGTAAAGGATGCTAATAATACACTAACCGCGACAGCAAGCGGATGCATAATCACACCTTCGGGGGAACTTATTACCAATTATCATGTAATTGACAGTGCTTATTATATAGACGTTATAATGGAAGATGGTACAAAATATGATGTAAAAGGTGTTCTAGGTTATAGCAAGAGTAATGATTTAGCTATATTACAGCTAAATAATGCAAACAATTTACCTACTATCCCATTAGGCTATTCCTCATCCTTGAAAATTGGACAAGAAATTATTACAATTGGTTCACCTGATGGCTTAGAGAATACGGTTTCCACTGGAATAATAAGTGGATTAAATAGAAACAATGGTAGAGACGGTACGGACATCCAAATTAGTGCTCCTACTGCATTTGGTTCTAGTGGAGGAGCTTTAATAGATATGAGTGGACAACTTATCGGTATCACTTATTCAGCAGTTACGGGTTCAGGAGATTTAAATTTTGCTATTCCTATTAATGATGTAAAGCCTCTTTTAAATGTTACAAAGTTAACAGCATTGTCAGAACTAGGAGGCTCAAGCACATCAAATTCCGATACAACTACTACCCCAACAGTTGCTTGTTTTCCTCAACTTTCAGATGTTCCTATGCCAGATGAGATTACATATGCTTATTCATCGAGTAATGGAAAAACAATTTCTTATTATTATAAAACCAAAATACCAGATGATGTTTTTAGTTCTTATATCTCATTATTGTACAATAATGGATGGAATTTTATAAAGTACGATATAAATCAAAAAGGTAATTTCGTTTTTTATTGTTCTAATGGAAGCCATGAAATTTCTATTGAATTAGGCCAAAGCGAATCAATCATAAGTGGAGAAATTCATTAGAATATTCAAAAGATGCTCCATCTACTTTACAAATGATTTTTCATTGTAATTACTAAAATTCAGTTTTAGTTAATTACAGCAATTATGCAAATTTTATAAAGTGACTAAAACCAATATGTTTAAAACTTATATCTTTTTAACTAAATAGGAAAACTATTTGGAAATTATGTGAGAACTACCAGGTTTACAAAAAATGCTAACTCTATGCTAAATAATCCATAATAATCAATAACAGAAACTTCGGCCTAGTCTTAAGCTGGAGTTTTTGCTTTGCATAAATAGATAATCCATAAACAGCTAAATATTTAGTTGTAATAGAATGTAATAAAGATTTTGTTTAATAGTCATAAATCTATTGTAAAATATTATTAAATAACACATTGTTTTGTCTGATTATTAATACGTACTAAAAAATAGAACTAGAGTATTTTTTACTCTAGTTAATAAACAAAATTTGAATGTTACAACATAAAATAGTTACATATAATAAAAAAATAAATAGCTAAATAATCTTATCCAAAATTGGAGATATAAATAAAATTATTGAAAGAACAGCAATAAAAACAACTGTAATCCAAATTATAATATTTTGTAACTTATTGTTAACGTATTGTCCCATAAGTTCTTTGTTATTAGTAAGTAAAACCATGAATACTAATATCACAGGGCATAGGATACCTGCAAGTTGCTGGGTAACAAGCATTAGACCTACTAGTGAGATTTTAGGAATTAGTACTAAAATTGCACTTGTAAAAATCATAAAACCTGTAATTCCGTAAAATGCAGGTGCATCTTTATATGAATTATTCATTCCACTTTCAAATCCAAAAGACTCACATATAGCATATGCAGTTGATAACGGAATGACCATTGTTGCTAGAACAGATGCTCCAAAAAGTCCAGCTCCAAAAAGAATAGTAGCATAGTTGCCTACCAATGGCTTTAACGCAAGTGCAGCTTGGTCAGCACTGCCTATAGTTATGCCAGCCTTAAAAAGTGTAACAGCAGTACATACAATTATAAAAAAAGATACCAAGTCTCCCCATAGAGTACCTAAATAAACATCCAGCTTTTCATATTTAAGTTCTTTTATATTTAATCCTTTATCAACAATTGAGGACTGTAAATAAAATTGCATATATGGAGTTATAGTTGTTCCTATCATACCTATAAATGTTAGTATGAATCCCTTATCAAACTTTAAGGTAGGAGTAACTGTAGCTTTAAGTACTTCATTCCAGTTTGGTTTAACTGCGAAACAAGTTATTATATATGAAAAAAATACAAATGTAAAAGCTAAAAACACCTTTTCTGTTTTACTATAGGAACCTTTTGTTAAGATAAACCATATAACAAAAGCCATTACAGGAACAGCTATATACCCTGACGTATGGACAGTTTAATGTAAATTAATGTATAAAACATTTACAGGATAAAATTATGTAGAAAACCGCCTTAAA
>NZ_JBJHZX010000009.1:0-122787 GCF_045310515.1 Candidatus Clostridium eludens
AAATTAGCTCCAGTACTTGCATTCTATACAGTAGAAGACTGGCATGAAGCATGTGAAAAATCTCTTGCTCTTCTTAAAAACCAAGGAAAGGGACATACATTAATAATTCACTCAACTAACGAAGAGATCATAAGAGAATTTGCATTAAAGAAACCAGTATCAAGAATACTTGTAAATTCACCAGGATCACTTGGAGGTATAGGCGGAACTACAAATCTTATACCATCACTTACATTAGGTTGCGGAGCAGTAGGTGGAAGTGCAACTTCAGATAACGTAGGACCAGAAAACTTATACAATATAAGAAAAGTAGCTTATGGAACTATAACAGTAGATGACGTAAGAGCAACATTTGGAGTAGGAGCAGCTTCATCAAGTGCACCAGCAGAACCAGAAGATAATGAAGATGTACAGGCTATAGTAAAAGCTATAATGGCTAAATTAAATCTTTAATATATAAGAAATATTATGGGGTTATAGATAAGAAAGTACTAGCACGGCACGGCTGAATAGAAAAATAAATAAAATATAACTGAATAGTTAGGAAAGAGGGGTTTTTAATGAGTACATTTAGCATTAAACCTACTGTATGCTTTGATGAAGGTTCAGTAGAATATCTTAATAATTTAAAAGAACAAAATGAGGGACTTATCATATGTTGTGATTCAGGTTCCATAGATTACCTTAATAATTTGGCAGGAAAAAAAGCTCTTATAGTAACAGATCCTTTCATGGTTAAATCAGGAGCTGTAAATAAGATAACAGATATATTCAAGAGAATTAATGTAGAATATGAAATATTTGCGGAAATAGTTCCAGATCCACCAGTTAGTATAGTTGCAGACGGAGTAGGACGTATGATGGCTTTCAGGCCAGATGCTTTAATAGCACTAGGCGGAGGTTCTTCAATTGACGCAACAAAGAGTATAATGGCATTTTGTTTAAAGATATTAAAGAACAAAGGCGATACTTCAGGATATGCAAAACCATTATTTATAGCAGTACCAACTACAAGTGGTACAGGTTCAGAAGTTACAGCTTTCTCAATAATTACAACAGGAGTGAAAAAAGTAGCTTTAATTGACCAAGCATTAATACCAGATGTAGCAATATTAGATGCAGACTTTGTTAAGACAGTACCTAGCAGAATAACAGCAGATACTGCAATAGACGTTATAACTCATGGAGTAGAAGCTTATGTTTCAACTATTGCTTCAGACTTCACTGATGCATTTGCAGAAAAAGCTATAAAGACAGTATTCCAGTATTTATTAAAAGCATATGCAAATGGCGGAGACATGGAAGCAAGAGAAAAATTGCACAATGCATCCTGTATGGCAGGTATGGCATTTACAAATGCAGGACTTGGAATTAACCACAGTTTGGCTCACATACTAGGGGCAACTTTCCATGTACCACATGGTAGAGCAAACGCAATAGTTATGCCTTATGTTATAAAATATAATGCAAACTTAGAAAGTGGAGTAGAAACAAGAGCAGCAAAAAGATATAGAGAAGTAGCAGAATTTTTGGGATTACCTGCTTCAACAGTAAAAGAAGGAGTAACAAGTCTTATAAATGCAGTAAATGAACTTAAGAAAGAAACTAATACTCCTATGAACATAAGTGAAGCTGGAGTAAGTAGAGAAGATTTCTTGGCTAAGGTAGATTTTATGGGAGGAATTGCTCTTCAAGACAGATGTACACCTAACAATCCAAGAGTTCCTACTAAGGAAGACTTAGTTGCAGTATTTAAGGAAGCTTATGGTGAAGTAGGAGCAACTTCATCAAGTGCACCAGTAGAACCAGAAGATAATGAAGATGTACAGGCTATAGTAAAGGCTATAATGTCTAAATTAAATCTTTAATATATAAGAATATATTAATGTTATAGATAAAAAAGTACTGGCACGGAAGGGCTGGATAGAAAAGTAAATAAAAATATAACTAAATGTTAGGAAAGAAGGGTTTTTATGAGTACATTTAGCATTAAACCTACTGTATTCTTTGATGAAGGTTCAGTAGAATACCTTAATAATTTAAAAGAACAAAATGAGGGACTTATCATATGTCAGAATGAAGGTTCCATAGATTATTTAAATAATTTGGCTGGAAAAAAAGCTCTTATAGTAACAGATCCTTTTATGGTTAAATCAGGAGCTGTAAATAAGATAACAGATATATTCACAAGAATTAATGTAGAATATGAAATATTTGCAGAAATAGTTCCAGATCCACCAGTTAGTATAGTTGCAGACGGAGTAGGCCGTATGATAGCTTTCAAACCGGATGCTTTAATAGCATTAGGCGGAGGTTCCTCCATTGATGCAACAAAGAGTATAATGGCTTTTTGTTTAAAAATATTGAAGAGCAAAGGCGATGCTTCAGGATATACAAAACCATTATTTATAGCAATTCCAACTACAAGTGGTACAGGCTCAGAAGTTACAGCTTTCTCAATAATCACAACAGGAGTGAAAAAAGTAGCTTTAATTGATCAGGCATTAATACCAGATGTAGCAATATTAGATGCAGATTTTGTTAAGACAGTACCTAGCAGAATAACAGCAGATACTGCAATAGACGTTATAACTCACGGAGTAGAAGCTTATGTTTCAACTATTGCTTCAGACTTCACTGATGCATTTGCAGAAAAAGCTATAAAGACAGTATTCCAGTATTTATTAAAAGCATATGCGGATGGCGGAGACATGGAAGCAAGAGAAAAATTGCACAATGCATCCTGTATGGCAGGTATGGCATTTACAAATGCAGGACTTGGAATTAACCATAGTTTGGCTCACATACTAGGGGCAACTTTCCATGTACCACATGGTAGAGCAAACGCTATAGTTATGCCTTATGTTATAAAATATAATGCAAACTTAGAAAGTGGAATAGAAACAAGAGCAGCAAAAAGATACAGAGAAGTAGCTGAATTTTTAGGATTACCTGCATCTACAGTAAAAGAAGGAGTAACAAGTCTTATATGTGCAGTAAATGTACTTAAAAAAGAAACTAATACTCCTATGAACATAAGTGAAGCTGGAGTAAGCAGAGAAGACTTTATGGCTAAGGTAGACTTTATGGGAGAAATTGCACTTGCAGACAGATGTACACCTAATAATCCAAGAGTTCCTACTAAGGAAGACTTAATTGCAGTATTTAAAGAAGCTTACGGTGGCTAAAATATAAAACTTTTATTTTAAAGGATCTTGATGAGTAAAGTTTTTGTATAAATGTAAAAGGCAAAATTGAATGGCATTTAATTAATGAATAAATGACCGTGCTAAATTTCGCAAAAAGTTTAGCATGGTCTTTATGCTATCATTATATTAGATGTAATGAAATGTTCCATATATCTTAATATAGTGAATATTTTTAAAATTAATAATATTATATTTTTTGTGTTAAGAATAAATATATATGAATAAATTATTTTATACTTATTATGATTTTTGTAATCTTTATATATTAAATATTTCTTTTATATCAAAATTAAAGTAAATAATTACAATTATGTAAATTTGACAATTCTTTAAGAAATTAAAATATGAAGTTTATATAGTGATAAAAATATTAAAAAAGATAATAAAATTTCTTAAAATCATATTGAATTGTATGAAAAATGGTGGTATTATAATTAGGGTATTCATTATGTAAAAGTAATATTACTTTATATTTATTTTAATGTTAAGGAGGCAATGATGTATGAAAAATATTTTTAGGACAAAACCTATTGAAAGTCTTTTGACAGAGGCTTCAGGTAAAGAGTCCTTACAAAAAGTATTGGGTTCATTTGAGCTTACCATGTTAGGTATTGGAGCAATTATAGGTACAGGTATATTTGTGTTAACTGGATTGGCAGCAGCCAATTATTCTGGTCCTGCACTTGTAATTTCTTTTATACTAGCAGGTATTGCTTGTGGTTTTGCAGCGTTATGTTATGCAGAAATTGCAGCTATGGTTCCTGTAGCTGGAAGTGCATATACTTATGGTTATGCTGCATTAGGAGAATTCTGGGCTTGGATTATAGGCTGGGATTTAATTCTTGAATATGCTTTTGCTGTTGGTACAGTGGCAATTGGGTGGAGCGGGTATTTTACCAATATTCTTCTAGATTTAGGTATACAGCTTCCAAAAGCTATTACAAAAGCACCTTTTGAAGGTGGAGTAATAAATTTACCGGCAGTGTTAATACTTGTAGTTATAACAGCTATACTTGTAATCGGTGTAAAACAAAGCGCTACAACTAATAATGTAATAGTTGGAATTAAATTGGCGGTAGTACTTTTGTTCATAATCCTGGGAGTAGGTCATGTGAAACCTGCAAACTGGCATCCATTTATGCCTTATGGCTGGAAAGGTGTTTTTTCGGGTGCATCCATAATATTCTTTGCTTACATAGGATTTGATGCTGTTTCTACTGCTGCAGAGGAAGTTAAAAATCCTCAAAAGGATTTACCAAGAGGTATTATAGCTTCATTAATTATTTGTACGGTATTATATATTGTAGTATCAGCTATTTTAACAGGTATGGTTCCATATTTGAAATTTAAAGAAACAGCAGCTCCGGTAGCTTTTGCACTTCAACAGGTAGGAATAAATTGGGGTTCTGCTTTAGTATCAGTAGGTGCAATTTGTGGTTTAACTTCAGTTTTACTTGTTATGTTGTTTGGGCAGACTCGTGTATTATTTGCAATGTCAAGAGATGGACTTCTTCCAAAGGTATTTGGGCATGTTGATGAAAGATTCCATACACCTGTAAGAAGTACGCTGCTTGTTGGTATTATAACTATGATTATAGCTGGATTTACTCCAATTGCAGTAGTTTCAGAACTTACTAATATAGGTACATTAGCAGCATTTGTTATAGTATCTGCTTCAGTTATAGTTTTAAGAAAGAAGGAACCAGACAGGCCAAGAGCATTTAAAGTTCCGTTTTCTCCTGTTACGCCTATTCTTTCTATTGCAGCTTGTCTCTTTTTAATATATAATCTTCAACATGTAACTTTATTGAGATTTTTAGTATGGCTTGTTATTGGTCTAGTACTTTATTTTGCATATGGATATAAAAATAGTACTATTGAAGATTCCAATAGTGGAGATGCTGTTTAGTTAAATAATTCAGCAATATTAATATTTAATATAATAAAAAAATAGGTATGATATTCATATACCTATTTTTTTATATGCAATTTTATACATGAAATTGCATATATTAAATATATGATATATTTTTAAATTTTCAATATATTGTAAAAAATGAGTGAATAAAAAATTTTTAATTCTAAAATTTAAAAAAAGTATTGACATTTGAAACGTAAGGTATTATTATCGTCACATATACTAAATATTAATTAACTTTGTTCAAATAGAAATTTCTATAATTATTTTAGTTAATTTAAAATATAAAAACTGTGATAGGGAAGAGTAGATAGTGAAAGATTTTAAAGAGAGTGGGATTAGGTGAAAGCTCACAAATTGGATACTATTGAAAATCACCCTGGAGTTGTTAAACTGAACTTACAGTAAGTTTTGCCGGCAAAGCCGTTAATGAGATTAAGTAAAAAATTTGGGTGGTACCGCGGATCAAACTTCTCGCCCCATAGGGGGAAGAGTGTTTGGTCCTTTTTATATGCATATTTTTAAGGTAGAGTTTATTAGTAAAATATATATTTTGTAAGTTATATGCAAGACTTAATAATTTTTGTATATTTTATTTTGAATTTTTCATAATAAGTGAGTCTAATGAAAATGCGTTTAATGTATAAAAGATAATACTATTTGGGAGGAAATGTAATGGGAAGTTTAAAAATTTATTATGATGAAGATGCAAATTTAGATTTATTGAGAGACAAAACAGTGGCAGTTTTGGGTTATGGAAGCCAAGGGCATGCTCATGCACAAAATTTGAAAGACAGTGGAATTAATGTGGTAATCGGTCTGTATAAAGGCAGTAAATCATGGAAAAAGGCTGAACAAAATGGCTTTGAAGTAATGGAAGCTGCAGATGCTGTTAAAAAAGCTGATTTTATTATGACCCTTATTCCAGATGAAAAACAAAAGCAGCTTTATATTGACAGTGTGAAGGATAATTTAACAGAGGGAAAAGTGCTTATGTTTGCCCATGGATTTAATATACATTTCAATCAGATAGCACCACCGAAAAATGTGGACGTGATTATGGTTGCACCTAAAGGTCCTGGACACATTGTAAGGAGAGAATATGCTGAAGGAAAAGGGGTTCCTTGCCTGTATGCAGTATATCAGGACTATAGTGGAAAAGCTAAGGACTATGCACTGGCTTATGCCAGAGGAATTGGCGGCACAAGGGGAGGAGTACTTGAAACTACATTTAAAGATGAGACAGAAACAGATTTATTTGGAGAACAGGTAGTACTTTGTGGAGGAGTATCTGAGCTTATAAAAGCAGGATTTGAAACTTTGGTTGAGGCAGGATACGCTCCTGAAAATGCATATTTTGAGTGCATGCATGAAATGAAGTTAATTGTTGATTTAATGAATGAAGGTGGATTAAGCTATATGAGATACTCTATAAGCGATACTGCTGAATATGGAGATTACAGTATAGGCAAGAGAATAATAACTGATGATACAAGAAGAGAAATGAAAAAAGTATTGACTGAAATTCAAGACGGTACTTTTGCTAAAAACTGGATACTTGAAAATCAGACAGGAAGACCTTCATTTGTTGCAAAGAGGAAAAAAGAGCAGAATCATCCTATTGAAGTAGTAGGAAAGAAACTTAGGGCCATGATGTCCTGGATAAATAGTAAATAATTATAAATTTAGAAGAGATATATAAATTAAAGGGGGATATTATTATGAAGATGAAAGGAGCAGAAGTATTATTAAAATGTATGATAGAACAAGGTGTGGATACCATATTTGGCTATCCAGGAGGAACCGTAATACCTATCTATGATGCATTGTATAGTACAAAAGAAATAAAGCATATATTGACTGCCCATGAGCAAGGGGCTACTCATGCAGCAGATGGATATGCAAGATCAACGGGAAAAGTTGGGGTAGCAATTGTAACTTCAGGTCCGGGAACAACTAATACAATAACAGGAATTGCTACAGCCTACGCAGATTCCATTCCTATAGTAGTGTTTACAGGGCAAGTACCTTTAAATCTTTTAGGAAAGAATTCTTTTCAGGAAGTAAATACTAAAAGTATTACAGATTCTATAACTAAGAAAAATTATATTGTAGACAAACCAGAGAATTTACCTAATATAGTAAGAGAAGCTTTTAAGGTAGCGGCTAGCGGAAGACCTGGTCCTGTAGTTGTAGATATACCTAAAGATATGCAGACAGCAGACATTGATTATGAGCCGCAGGAAAACAGCTCATGTGGGGACTTAAGTTCAAAGGAAACGTCCTATGAAAATGATTTAGATAAAGTAGTAGATATGATAAATAATAGTGAAAGACCTGTAGTATATTGTGGAGGGGGAGTAGTTATATCTGGAGCACAAGAGGAACTTATGGAATTTATTCAAAAGATAGATTCACCGGTTACCTGTTCTCTCATGGGACTAGGTGCTTTTCCAGGAGATAATGAATACTATATGGGTATGGTGGGAATGCATGGTACTCCATGTTCCAATCTTGCGGTAAGTAATTCCGATTTACTTATGGCTGTAGGAGCCCGTTTTAGTGATAGAGTTACAAGTAAAGTATCTTCTTTTGCACCAAATGCAAAAATCATTCACATAGATATAGATCCAAAAGAGTTTGGAAAGATTGTAAATGTGGATATGCCAGTAACAGGGGATATTAAGGATATACTTCAAAAGCTAAATAAAAAGTTGAATAAATCAGAGCGTACTGGCTGGATGGATAGAATAAAACAGTGGAAGGAGAAAGAAAAAGATCCTTTTAAAGATAAATGTGAATTAAGTCCTAAGTTTATAATGGAAACACTTTATAAGATTACTAATGGAGATTGTATAGTAACTACAGAAGTAGGACAGCACCAGATGTGGGCTGCACAGTATTTTAAATATTTAAAACCGAGAACTTTTGTATCTTCAGGGGGACTTGGAACTATGGGATACGGGCTTGGTGCTTCTATAGGTGCTATTATGGGCAATCCAGGCAAGAAAGTAATAAATGTAGCAGGAGACGGAAGCTTTAAAATGAATTCCACTGAGTTAGTTACTATATCCAGGTATAGGTTACCAATAGTTCAGTTGCTTTTAAATAATCATGCTTTAGGGATGGTTCACCAGTGGCAGGATATGTTCTATGATAGAAGATTTTCACACACAGAATTTGGTCCTGAGGTAGACTTTATGAAGTTGGGAGCAGCTTATGGAATAAAGACATTTAAAATAAAATCCAATAGTGAAGTAGAGGAATGTTTAAAGGAAGCTTTAAGTTTAAATGAACCCGTTATTATAGAATGTGTTGTTGACACCAAGGTAAAGGTACATCCTATGGTTCCACCAGGTGCAGCTATATCAGAGTTTATAGAGTAAAACAAGGCCAAAGGCCTTGTTTTTATTTCTATCACTTAGTTATTCAAGTAATTCTTTTACATCCTTATAAACTAGAATATTAGATATACCTGCATAGTATCGTATTATTCCATCAATTACGGTTATGGGTGGATTGAATCCTCTATGTATAACATGGCTCACTTTAACACCTTCCTCATCTAATAAATCTGTTTTTGCTAGGTCTATAAAGTTAATATCTATGTTTCTTGATACATCACTTGCACTGAGAAATTTTTTTAAGTTTTCATATAACTGGTCCGTTTTTATAAAGTCCGTATTATTGTCAGCATTTGACGAAGGAGTACAGGAGCCGCAGTTGTTTTTGCACCTTGAACAACTATTACAATTTGTTTTGCTTTTGTCAGTATTAGACCTATGTTTATTGCTGCAGCAGTGAGTTACAGGTAGAGCAGTATTCTTATTTCCATATATATTAATTTTAATTTTCAAATCCATGTAATTTAAATTCCTTTCCTTATAATAACAATTATAATATCATAAAGGAATGATTTTATGCAATAAAATTAAGTCGAAAATACCTTGTGTTGACAAAAATTATATTTAAAAATAAAATTATTATAATCAAGTTTAGAATTAGGTATCTGAAGATGCCTATATAGGAGTGATGTAATAATGAGTAGAGAAATTTATATGGACTATGCAGCTACAACTTTTGTAAAACCACAAGTTACAGAGGAAATGAAATTATATTTTAGTGAGTATTTTGGTAATCCTTCTTCCGTTTATCATATATCTAGGAATACAAAAATGGCTATAACTAGAGCTAGGGAAAAAATAGCAGCCGCCATAAATGCAAATAGGGATGAAATATTTTTCACAAGTGGAGGTTCAGAGGCGGATAATTGGGCCATAAAAGGAGTAGCATTTGCAAATGAAGAAAAAGGCAAACGTATAATAACTACCGGTATTGAGCATCATGCAGTAATAAATACCTGTAAGTACATGGAAAAACAAGGCTTTCAGGTTACCTACCTTCCTGTAGATAAATTTGGAATAGTGAATATGCAAAAGCTTAAAGAATCTATAAAGGAAGACACTCTGCTTGTATCTATAATGTTTGCCAATAATGAAATAGGTACCATAGAGCCTATAAAAGAAATAGGGGCTTTATGTAAAAAGAGAGGAGTTTTATTACATACAGATGCAGTTCAAGCAGTAGGCAATGTTTCTATCGATGTTAAAGATATGAATATAGATCTTTTATCCATGTCATCTCATAAATTTTATGGGCCCAAGGGTATAGGCGTTCTGTATATAAAAAAAGGAGTTAAAATAGATAGTTTAATTCATGGAGGTTCTCAAGAAAGAGGTAGACGGGCTGGGACAGAGAATATTGCGGGTATTGTTGGAATGGGAAAAGCACTTGAAATCGCAGTTAAAAATATGAGTAGTGAAAATAAAAGGCTAATTTGTCTTAGGGATAAGCTTATAGATGGACTCTTAAAAATACCTGATACTGTGTTAAACGGACATAAAAGCAATAGACTTCCAGGGAATGTAAATGTAACTTTTCACTCCATAGATGGAGAAATTTTAGTTATGGCCTTAGATAGCAAGGGTATATGTGTATCTGCAGGAAGTGCATGTTCTGCAGGGGCCATGGAGCCATCTCATGTACTTACGGCCATAGGACTTCCTGAGAGTAGGGCAAAAGCTTCAATTCGTCTTACTTTGGGAGCTGGAACTACAGAAGATGAAGTGAATTATGTAATAGATGTTATAGAAGATACAGTATCTACATTAAGGGCGAATAATGCAAAGTGGAATTCTAGAAAATTTTAAATTAGAATAGGTGATAAAAATGACAAAAAAAGTAGTAGTAGGTATGAGCGGCGGAGTAGATAGTTCTGTGGCAGCATATCTTTTAAAAAAACAAGGATATGAAGTTATTGGTGTAACAATGCAGGTTTGGCAGGAGGATGATTATTATGAGGACATGGAAGGCGGATGCTGCTCCTTAAGTGCTGTAGATGATGCTAAAATGGTAGCATATCATTTGGATATCCCCCATTATGTCATGAATTTTAGAGATGTGTTTAAAGCCAATGTAATAGATTATTTTATGTGTGAGTACATGGAGGGAAGAACTCCCAACCCCTGTATAGCCTGTAACAAATATATAAAATTTGATGAGTTGTTAAAAAAGTCAATGGATTTGGGAGCAGATTATGTAGCTACAGGACATTATGCTACTGTAGAAAAAATTAATGGCAGATATACACTTAAAAAATCAAAAGATCATAAAAAAGATCAAACTTATGCACTGTATAATCTTACACAATTTCAGCTGGCACATATTTTAATGCCCTGTGGAGTTTATAGAAAAGAGGAAATAAGGGAAATAGCAAAAGAAATAGGACTAACGGTCCACTCTAAAAGAGACAGTGAAGAAATATGTTTTATTCCAGATAATGACCATGGAGCTTATATAAAGAGAGCCATGAAAAATAAAGTACAAGAAGGAAACTTTGTAGATAAACAGGGAAATATACTGGGAAAACATCGGGGAATAGTTTACTATACCATAGGTCAGAGAAAGGGACTAGGTATAGCATTTGGGGTGCCTATGTATGTTATAGATATAAAGCCCCATACTAACGAGGTTGTATTAGGAAGTGAAGAGGATATATTTAAAACAGATTTGATTGCAAAGGATGTAAATTTTCTTCCTTTTGAAAAGTTAACTTCACCAATGGAGGTTCAGGCCAAGATAAGATATTCCGCTAAGCCTGCAAGTGCAATAATAAGTGAGATAGATGAAGGAAAGGTGGAAGTGAGGTTTACTGAAAAGCAAAGGGCAATCACAAAGGGACAGTCTGTAGTATTTTATAAAGAAAATATCTTGATTGGAGGAGGAATTATTGACAGTTAATATTATAGATGGTAAAATTAAAAAAAATAAATTTTTCAGTGTTATATTGGAATATTGACATAAAATGAAAAGTGTAGTAAACTGTAAAAATAGTGTTAAAAACTGAGACAGGGATTAAGTAAATGTGGTAAACATTTTAAAGAGAGTGGTTGATGCTGAGAATCCATAAATGTTACATGTTGAAACTCCCCCCTGGAGTTGCAGGCTGAAATAATAGTAAGCTGTGCCGGTAGGAACCGTTATGAAATATGAGTAAGAAATTTGGGTGGTACCGCGACAGACTTTCGCCCCAGGCAGAAGGTCTTTTTTTTATGCTATTTTTTAAGAAATAATAAATTGTCTAGTAAACAATATATAGGAGGAAGTAATAATGGAAAACTTAAAAATTTATTATGATGAAGATGCAAATTTAGATTTATTGAGGGACAAAACAGTGGCAGTTTTGGGTTATGGAAGCCAAGGGCATGCTCATGCACAAAATTTGAAAGACAGTGGAATTAATGTAGTAATTGGTCTATATAAAGGCAGTAAGTCATGGAAAAAGGCTGAACAAAATGGTTTTGAAGTATTGGAAGCTGCAGAGGCTGTGAAGAAAGCCGATTTAGTTATGACCCTGATTCCAGATGAAAAACAAAAAAAGCTTTATATTGACAGTGTGAAGGATAATCTAACAGAGGGAAAAGTGCTTATGTTTGCCCACGGATTTAATATACATTTCAATCAGATAACACCACCTGAAAATGTGGACGTAATTATGGTTGCACCTAAAGGACCTGGACACATTGTGAGAAGACAGTATACTGAAGGAAAAGGAGTTCCTTGCCTATATGCAGTATATCAAGACCGTAGTGGAAAAGCTAAGGACTATGCACTGGCTTATGCTAAAGGAATTGGAGGTACAAGAGGAGGAGTACTTGAAACTACTTTTAAAGATGAGACAGAAACGGATTTATTTGGAGAACAGGTAGTACTTTGTGGAGGAGTTTCTGAACTAATAAAAGCAGGATTTGAAACTTTAGTTGAAGCAGGATATGCTCCAGAGAATGCATATTTTGAGTGTATGCATGAAATGAAACTGATTGTTGATTTAATGAATGAAGGCGGATTAAGCTATATGAGATACTCTATAAGCGATACTGCTGAATATGGAGATTATACTATAGGTAAGAGAATAATAAATGAGGATACAAGAAAAGAAATGAAAAAAGCATTAACTGAAATTCAGGACGGTACTTTTGCGAAAAACTGGATACTTGAAAACGAGACAGGAAGACCTTCATTTATTGCAAAGAGGAAAAAAGAGCAGAATCATCCTATTGAAGTAGTAGGAAAGAAACTTAGGGCCATGATGTCCTGGATAAATAGTAAATAACAACATACTTTAACCTTTAAAGGGCATTCCATAAATCTTCTTGATTTTAACTATTAAGAAAGAAGAATGGAGTGCCTTTTAAATGTGGTTTTTGCAATATATTTGCATATATCTGAAGAAAATTTAAATTTACATATTTATGTAAAAATAAATGAAATTAAATATGGTATAATAAGAAATATCCAAAACATTTTTGACTTGTTATGATTTTCAGATACCTTAAGATAAATTGAAAAGGAGGCGAGTTGTATGTTACCTTATATTAAAACAAATAGGGGAATTGATGATGGAATATTATTAAAAAAAGTAAATATTACAGGTAATTTATGTGCAGGATATGGAGAAATATTTATAAATCAGATTTATCAAAACTGTAGCAATGAAGATATAGAAGGAGTTTATATTTTTCCTATTCCAGTTACAGCTGTAATATCGGGATTCGAGGCAGAAATAGGAGGAAGAACTTTAAAAGCCATAGTGGAAGAAAAAGATAAGGCACTTCAGGTTTATGAGAATGCAAGAATTCGTGGAGATAGTATCTTTTCACTGGAAGAATTTAGCCCTCATTTCTTTAAAATAAGCATAGGTAAAATAATTTCTGGAGAGACGGTGAAGATAAAGCTTTCTTACATAGATGAGCTGGACTATAAAGATAGTACTTTTAAACTTACAATACCGGCAATTTCAGAACCTAAAATAATAAAAAGTAAATCTAAAATTGGAGAACTGAAAAATAATTTAGTTAACAAATTTGGAATAAAAAAAGTTAAGGAAGAAGATTTTGAATTTAAGGTAAATATAATAGTTGAATCATTAAGTAGAGTTGATTTTAGATGCCCTTATCACAAAATAAAAGTGGAGAGGGAAGGAGATACAGTAGCTAAAATAACCTTGGAGGAAGATTATTACTTAATAGATAAAGAGTTTACATTATTTATAACAGAAAGAGAAACCCTAGAAGCAGATGGAATGATATATGAATATAAAGAGAATAATGAGGAAAAAGGAATAGTCTATATAAGAATGATTCCAAAACTTGATCCTTATGAGGAAGAAATTAAGGAAAATTATATATTTTTAATTGATATCTCAGATACTATGAAAGGTGAAAAATTAGAGCAGGCAAAAAATGCACTCCAACTTTGTATAAGAAATCTATCTGAAGGAGATACCTTTGACATAATAGCCATAGGTGTGAAATTAATGGATTTTTCCCAAAATGGTATGATAGAATTTAATGAGAATTCTTTAAGAGAAGCTTCTAAATGGATAGATAATTTAGATATAGAGGAAGATGCAGATATATTTGCAGCGATAAAATATAGCCTGGAAAAAGAAGGAGATGAAAATACAATACTTCTATTTACTGATGATTTAGTAGATGAAGAAGAAAGTATACTTTCCTATGTAAGGGAAAATATAGGAAATAATAGAATATTTACTTTTGGAATAGATTCATCCGCTAATAACTATTTTTTAAATAAATTAGCTCATGAAAGCTATGGAAAAGCAGAATTTATAGATATAGGTGAGAGAATTGAAGATATAGTCTTAAGGCAATTCAATAGAATACAAAATCCTCAAGTTGATGATATAGAAATTGACTGGGGTAAACTTAAGGTTAAAAATTCCTATCCTAGAACTATAGAGTATATGTATGATAGAGAACCTTTTTCGATATTTGCAAATGTACTGGGGGAGGTAGGAGGGCAGATAACCTTAAAAGGGAATGTTGATGGAAAAGAATATATGCAAGAAGTGGATATAGATAATTTTAATACAGAAGAAAATGCTAATTTATTAAAAAAAATATGGACTAGAAAAAGAATGAAATCCTTAGAAATAAACATGAGAGCACAAAGGGGACAGATAAGGGAAAGTATGAGAAAAAAAATAATAGAGCTCTCTAAAGATAATGGACTTATAAGTCGTGAAACAACATTTATATTAATGGAACTGAGGGAAGAGCCAGTACTAGGTATTCAACTTAGAAATATAATTCCTATAAAAGTAAGAGAAAATACTTTAGGTGATAAAATAGATGGGAATACAGCAGCAGGATTTTTATATAGAAGTTTTACATATGAGGATGATATGGAAATAAATCTTAGTGACAATAGATGTTTAGATAAGAAATATCCTAGAGAAAAACTTCTTAGAATAATTGCTAAAAATCAATTTGCAGATGGAGCTTTCGTGGATTATGAAGATAGCAGTATAGAGGATAAAATAGAAACTACAGCTATGGTTATGCTTGCTTTTATTATAGGAAAAGAAAATATAGATATATATACAAATCAGTTAAATAAAGCGGTAAGTTTTATATGTCAAAGTTATAATACAGTAGAGTTTAATGTAAGAGGTGATATTTTAAAGATATCAATTTTAGTATTAAACAAGGTAAAGAAAAAGAAATTGTTAAAAGATAAATATATTACAAGAGTTGATTATACTATAGAAAGATTATGTGAAAACCTCCATGCTAAAGATGAAACTAAATGTATACTTAAAAATTTGATGAATAATTCTTTCAAGAAAAATACAGCTTCATTATTTACATTAAGTGAAGATAAAAAGTATATAAAAGAGGATATAGTTATAGTAAGAGAAGGAAATTCCATATTTAATATGGCAAAATTAGCTGTATTAAAGGGATTAAAAAGCTGAACCATGGAGAAAAGATTTGCTGGCATAGAAAATTATAGTATGCCAGCAGAATTTTTAAATACCACTGTGGGTAAATGCAGTGATTTTATCAATAGGTATATCCACTAGAGCACCTGTATCATTATTGGTGCAATTTAAATTATAGTCATTAGTAGGCAAGGAAAGTTGGTTATTAATATTTAAATCATCACTGTAAGTATTTTCTGATGTATAAATTGGAAGTCCATCTGGTTTAATGGCAAGTCTTATAAAATAATTATTTACTTCTATTAGTGTTCCAATGGAATTGCACTGGCAGAAATCTGCACCGGGTGTAGATATAGTTACTATTTCTCCTATATATCTTTTTAAATTATCTATGAAACTAATAGACTCAATGTGGCTGCATTCTTCAGAGGATTGATCAGATGAGGGGTTTGATTCAATAAGAGAATTGCTGCTGTTATCAATAAGTAAATTTTTTAATGAATCTTGTTCACTATGGCGTCTTCTAGAATGCTTTCTGCGATGGTGTCTGCTCAATATACTCAGCTCCTTACTTTACTTATAATTTATAATATGATGGAAGGTCAATTTGTGACATTAATTTAAAAGAAACAAAGCACATGAATTTTTAAAAAAATTCACGTGCTTTATTATTTAAGTAGAAATCATTTAATAATTTTAACTTTATCACCATCGTTTAAAAAGGTCTGACCTTCAGGTACTATACTGGCTCCTGCATTTATTCTTGAAGATATTATTTCGGTGATTTTATCATTTGAAAGCCCCGTAGTTACAGATATTTTCTTTATTTTATTCTTTTCTACCGCATATAAATAAGAAACTCCATTTTCTACTTTTATGGCTTCATTTGGTACAGTAATTACATTGTTCTTGTTCTCATCAGGTAATGATATTTTAGCGAACATTCCTGATTTTAAATCACCTTCAGAATTATCTATTTTTATTTTAATTAAATATTCTTGGGTTGTACTATTTGTATCAGGACTTATAGTTTCTATAGAACCAGTTACTTTTTTATTGGATAAAGAAGGAATAACTATAGGTACAGACTGACCTGTCTGAATCTTTGAAAGCATGGTTCCAGGTACATCTGTTTCTGCTATAAGTGAACTTGAATCTATTATAGTTATGGATGCTGTTGCAGCTGGAGAAATTTCTCCTGGATGTATGTTTACTGTAGATACAATTCCAGAAATAGGAGAATTAATTATGGTATCGTTAATTTGAGTTTGTATTGATTTAAGTCCAGCTTCTGCCTGGGTTACTTGGGCTTCTGCCTGAGTTACTTGGGCTTTTGCCACTTCAACGGATTCAGGGCCAACTTTTCCCTGAATTAAGCTTAAATTTTGCTGGGCGGAAGACAGGGCAACAGATGCAGTATCTAATTTTGTTTTAGCCGTATCTAGCTCCTGTTGTGAGACAGCTCCTGCAGAGTATAATGAGGCTGTCCTGTCGTAATTAGTTTTTGCATCATTATAGCTTATTTGAGCGCTGTCTACTGCCTGTTGAGCTTGTACGACTTGCTGATCAACTCCTGAACTTTTAGTTTTATCTAAACTAGCATTGGCAGAATTTAAACCAGCATTGGCAGAAGCTATACTTGCCTGTTGTTGTTGAAGTTGAGCCTGCAGAGCATCTGAATCAAGGGTAAATAGTATATCACCACTTTTTACTGTACTACCTACTTGTACATTCAAAGTTTTAACTTTTCCTGATGATTTAGGAGACACTGAAACTTCTTCATTGGCAGTTAGTTTTCCAGAATAATTTACGGTTGTAGATAGAGAAGTAAGTTCTGCTTTTATCACTTTTACATTTTTAATAGAATTTTTAGCTTCTGTCTTTTTATTTTTAATTATATTATGGGCTATACTAAATATAATTAAAACTGCCAGTACAAGTAATATTATTTTCCCTTTATGTTTTTTTAGTTTTAAAATAATATTCTTCATAATCACACCTCCTGAATTTCTGGATGTTTCTTTATTTTTTTAAGTATATAATTTTTAAAATCATCTAATAATGTATACACAATAGGTAATATTATAGGAGTAAGAATGGTAGAAGCTATCATTCCTCCTATAACCACAAGGGCCATACTGGATTTCATTTCACTACCTTCCCCTAGAGACAGGGCAGAGGGAAGCATTCCTACAATCATAGTGGCAGAGGTCATTATAATAGGTCTAAGTCTTCTTTCACCAGATTCAATTAAAGCTTCTTTTAAATTTTTTCCCCGTTTCATAAGTGTATTTGTATAGTCAATTAAAAGAGTACCATTTTTAGAGGCTAATCCGTCAAGCATAATAAGTCCTATTAGAGACATCATGTTTAAAGTTTTACCAGTAATTGCAAGTATCAGAATTGCACCTATTAGTGCACAAGGCAGAGATATCATTCTGATAAATGGTGTTAAAAAGGACTCGTAAAGTACAACTAATATCATATAAACAAGTATTAAGGAAATAATTAATACTTCTATCAGGGAAGTAAAACTAGTTGACATACTTTCCTGATTTCCGCCAAATTTGATCTGATAGCCTTCAGGAACAGAAAGTGATTTCAATTTTTCCGTTATATCTTTACTTACAGTTCCTAATGGTTTTCCTTGAATATTTGCAGAAACAGTAGCTACATCCTGTCTAGCCTGTCTTGATATAGATTTAGGACTATCGGATCTTACTATATTTGCTACTTCGCCTATAGATACAGATTTACCTGATTGATTGATTATTTTTATAGATTCTATATCTGCAGGAGTTTTTACATATTCATCATCAAATTTTACTGTTATATCATAATCATCTCCCTTTGTAGTATACACCCCTCCAGATGAACCCTGAATTGCAGTTCTTAATACTGAAGATAGATCTGATACTGATATACCGTATTGGGTTGCGGCTAACCTGTCTATTTGAATTTTTAATTCACTTTGGCTTACCTTGGTAGAATTATCCACATCTGTAATGCCGGGAATTGCTTTTATTGTATCCTCTACTTTATTAGATATTTCATTTATGGTATCAGAATCATTACCTAATATTTGAATTGATATGGGTTTACTGCTGCCGCTGCTTACATCAGATTCAACTACAGAAAAATCTATTCCAGCCAAAGATGCATTTCCCCAGCTTCGAATCTTTTTAGCTACTTCAGATTGAGATAATTTTCTCTCATTTTTAGGGTAAAGTTCTACATATATACTTGCAGTATTAGAAGTATTAGAATCTATACTGTTGCCGCTGGAGCCCACCATAGCATAATAAGTTTTTATTTCTTTAATTCCATGTAAATAGTTCTCCACTTGTTTAACACCTTTATCCATTTGATTTAAGGTTGCTCCCGAATCAAAAGTCATATTTATATTAAAAGAGCTTTGGTCTGTAACAGGAATAAGTTCTGTTCCTATAGCACCTGCTGGTATTAAGAAAATACTGCCTATTAATGCGGCTATGCCGATAATTAACACTCTTTTTCTATGATCTAATGACCATATAAGAGCTTTCTTATATACTACTGTTACATTATCAAGGGAGTTTGAAAGGGAACTAAATATTTTATGTAATTTTGTATTTTTAATTTTAGTAAATCTGCTGGAAGTTTTTTTATGGTTATTGTCACTTCCTTTAAATACTCTAGATGCCAGCATAGGAGTAATGGTAAAGGAAACAAATAGGGAAAATAATGCTGCAAAAGCTATAGTCAATCCAAATTCTTTAAAGAACTGTCCTGCCATACCTGATATAAAGGCAACAGGAGCAAATACTACCACGTCACAGAGTGTTATGGCAATGGCTGCCAGTCCTATTTCATTACGTCCATCTATGGCCGCCTGGTGCGGATGTTTTTTCATGGCAAGATGCTGTTTTATATTATCAAGTACAACAATGGAATCATCTACAAGTATTCCTACGCAAAGGGATAAACCCATTAAAGACATCATATTTAGTGTAAATCCCATAACATACATCATAAAAAAAGTGGCAATAAGAGAAGTAGGTATGGCTACAAGTACTATTAATGAAGATTTCCAGCTTCTCAAAAATATAAATAGTACCAGAGCAGTAGTTATTATACCTTCTACTAGAGTACGTTTTATCTCAGAAAGAGATGAAGTTATAAATTTGGTACTGTCATATGCAGTTATTAAAGTTACTCCTTTTGGAAGCTGTTTTTTAACTTTTTCAAGTTCTGCATTTATATTATTTACAGTTTCAATTACATTTGCATCACTTTGTTTTTGTATATTTATGCCTATGGTATCTTTACCGTTTATTCTCATATATTCATTTTGGTCAGGATATCCTAAGTTTACGTCAGCTATATCAGATAAACGAACAGTACCTCCAGCTGAAGTAGGTATTGATAAATTTTTTATTTCATCTATATTTTCAAGCTGACTCATAATTCTTACAGTTTCATTTAGGTTTTCTTGTTTTATTTGACCTGCAGGAAAGCTAATATTATCTGATTGTAATTTGGAAACTAAGGTGCTTGTATTTACTCCATAAAATTCTATAGCTGCTTTATCTAGTTTTATCATAAGTTGTTTTTTTTGCGCTCCAAGGAGAGATACATTGCCCACTCCCTCAACCTTTTTAAGTGAATCAGTTATATTATTTGATTCATTATATAATTCGTCACGGGATATGTCTCCAGATACGGATAACATCAAAACAGGCATGGCATTTGTATCCATTTTAAATAGAACAGGCTTGTCTGCGTTTTTAGGAAGTTTAGACTGCGCAGTATCTACAGCTTTTTGTACATCTAAAAAAGCTGTGTTCATATTCACATCGCTTTTAAAGATTATGGTAGTTTGTCCATACCCTTCGTTTGCTGTAGATTGTAAGGTGTCAATACCGCTTATACCAGCTACGGAATCTTCAATAGGTTTTACGATATCTTTCTTTATATCCTCAGCACTGGCACCAGAATATGTAGTGGATATAGAAATTACAGGTATATTCATAGATGGCATAAGATCTGCTCCCAGGTGAGTATACCCAAATACCCCAAGGCCCAGCAAAAATAATATGACCATGGTTATTGCAGCTGGCTTTCGTACAGATAGTTCGGTTAAATTCATTTTTCACCCTCCTTAAATTATAGATTTAATAGTTTTCATTTTTATAGTTTTCAAAAGCATAATTTAGTTTTGAAAAGCTGGAAACTATATTTTTTAAATCATCTTCATTTAAAGTAGAAAGTACTTGCTCTAAAAATTTAAATCTTATTTCATTTAATTCTTCTATAAAATTGTCTCCCTTATCAGTTAGACAAAGCATAACAACTCGTCTATTGGATTCTGGTCGGTATCTGTATATAAATCCGTTATTTACAAACTTATTACTTAAATTTGTAACAGCAGCAGGAGTTATTCCAAGTTCTTTTGCTAATTCACTGACCTTATAGGGACCATGTTCTTTAAGTTGGTATAAAAAAAATAATTGAGCAATAGGAAGGTTCTCTTCATGTATGGAATTATTCATTACGGATTTAGTAAGTAAAAAAAAATCATATAAATTTTTTTTAATGTCTTTAATAACAAGCAATTTATTTTTATTACAATCCATTAAAGCTACCTCCTTCGCGAATCTATTATGCAGCTAAAATATTTAAGCATTAAACATTTTAGCTGCTAAATGCTTCATAAATATAACAATTTATAGACTAAATTATATATTTATAATGAATAAATTTCAAGGATTAGCAACAAACTTTATATAATATTCATATATTAAATTTATATTAAGTTATCATTTGTACAGTGTTAAAGTATAATATAATAATTAAAGTTTAACAATCCATTGCTTTTACCGCATAAAAGAACCTCCATTTAATTATGGAGGTAAAATAATTTAATTAAGTATATATACATTTATGGCTCTTCGTCCCCAGTTCTGTGCTTCTCCCTCTGAAGGAAAGAATACATCTATTCTATTACCTATAATAGCTCCGCCTATGTCTTGTGCAATGGCATATCCGTATCCATCTACATAAACTCTAGAACCCATGGGTATAACTCTAGGATCTACTGCTATGGTACTATAACTATTTGGATTTCTCACAGTTACGGCACCAGATGCTGTAATACCCTGATCACAATAGGCTGTGGCACTTACACTTAATACCTGAGAAAATGAAACTGGCCTTCCACCCCGGGATAGAGTTTGTCCATCTAAATTACTACTGTTATTATAGGCTAGAGAAACTTGACGATATAAAGCGGCAGACTCTATTAACTGCTGTTCTTTTAACTGCTGTTCTTTTTCAGCTGCTTTAGCTAAAAGTTCTTTTTGCTGTTGTATATTATCATTTAGTTTAGATAAAGTTATTTCATTAGTTTTTCTTAAAGTTTGTAATTTGTTGTTTTCATAATTTAAAGCTTGTTTTTGATTTTCTATAGTTTCTTCATCTTTTTTCAGCTTAGCAATAATCCCCTTATCGAATTGCATTACTTTAGTAATTGTATCCATTCGGGAGAGAAAGTCACTGAAGCTTTCTGAGGACAAAAGTACTTCAAGATATGCATCAGTACCATTTATGTACATAGCCTTTATTCTACTTTTGAACAAATTATCTTGAATCTTGGAATTATTTTTTGCATTTTCTAATTTAACCTGAGTTTTTTTTATGTCTCCAGCAATTTTATTCATAGCTTTTTTGTTATCTTCAATATTTTTGATTACTCCATCAATTTGTTCATTTAAACTATTTACCTTTGACTGTAGTTCCTTTTTGTTATTTTGAGTTTGAGTTAGCTCATCTGATGTGGAATTTGGTGCAGCCAAAACACTTCCACAAGTTATTATTACTAATGCTAACGTCATAATAACATACAAGGTTCTTTTATTCAATTTGTTTTCCCCCTTAAAGTAATTATTAAGCTTAGGTATTTTCACATACCTTAATAGCCTATTAATGTTTTTTTATTATAACATCAATATGTAGAAAAACTCAAGTTTTGAAGAAACTAAAAACTTACAGTATGTTTTGTAAAGAAATAAAATTTTTATTATATATCTATTTTTAAATCAATACCCATAACACCTATTATTGTGCTATTTGAATTCAAAATAGGCATTGATACAGTAACACAAGGATTTGAAGTGATAGATGATATATATACATCTGAAATGTAATCATTACCTTTTATACTTTCTTTAAACCATTGACGCATGCTGGCATTTGCTATTCCATTTGGAGGATTCGAATAAATAAACTTACCACTAGTATTATTTGTCCAAATTGCTTCTATATAAGGGTACTTGTCTAAAAATTTACATAGTAAATTTTTATGGGTAATCTCATCTAGAGAAGCCAGCTTATGCTGTGACAGTAAATCTTTTTTCATTAAGCTGATTGTTTCACTGCACATTGATTTTACTTTATCTGTGTTCAACTTAGTTAAGTCATTTTCAATCTTTTCACAGAAAGAATCCAGGGACGAAGAGGTGTCAATGAGAAATTTTTGCATTTCTTTTAATTCTTTTATGCTTTCATTTTGGGTTTCAACAGAACCATACATATTTTTTACATTTGAATTTATAACTTGGAAGCTTTCCTGGACTTCATTACATTGAGAGTTTATAGTTTTTATAGACTCATATTCTTTATCTGTAAAGTTGAGTATTTCATTTACAGAACTTAAAATAGCTACTACAGATTTTTTTATTTCATTTAAAATGTTTTCTATGTTTTGTGAATAAGCTACACTTTTTTCAACATTTTTTTCATTAGGAATAGAAGTTTCTATAACTATTTCAATCTGTTTTTCAATTTTTTGAATGAGTTTTGATATTTCGGAAACGGAATTTTTACTGTTTTCTGCAAGGTTTGATATTTCATGTGCCACTACACTAAACCCTTTGCCGTATTCACCTGCACGTGCAGCTTCAATAGAAGCATTTAAGGATAACATATGAGTCTGGGCTGCTATATCATTCACTGTATTTAATATAGAAGATATCTCCATTGAAATTTGTTTTAATTCTTTAATATTTTTCATGGTTTTATCTGTAGATAATTTGATTTCTTCAATTGTACTGACTATGCCTAGTATATCTTTTAAACCATTCATAATAATTTTCTGTGATTTATCTGAAGTTATAGAAATATTTTCAGAAGTATTTTTTATATTTTCAAACAAAGAAGATATGTCTCTTATAGTGTTAAGTGTGTTGTTTACTTTATCATAGCTTATGTTACTTGTTTCTGACAGATTTTTAGCTTCTCCCTGCAGCAGTTCTGTGGATGAGGAAGTATGTTCAATTGTTGAGGATAAATCATGGGATATGGAATAAATTTTGCTAAATAATACTTGGAATTTAAAATTAGTTTTAAGTAATTTTTTTCTGAGTGAATTAATTGAATTTAAATAGGGTGATTTACTTTTTGAGTTTATTCTAAAATAATAATCATCATTTAATAATTTGTTTAAAAATTCTTCAATTGTTAGTTTATCTTTAGTTTTTTTATACATAGAGGCTGTTAAACATAATATAACTCCTAGTACTAATCCAACAAAGAAATAAAGCAATATAACTCCTCCTTTATTAAGAAATTTTTAAGTATTTTAAATGGTTGTTTATGGATTGTTAAATTTTAGAACAATTATATCATAACTTTTGCATGTGAACAACACATAAGCTGCAATTATATCCTAAAACTTATAAAATTTGAAAAATTATACATAAGATGAATTTATCTAAAGGCTGCTGCTACCAGTATATTTTATTTCTTTTTATATATCTAAAATGTTATTGTTAAAATTTAAATAATTTTGGTATAATTAAGTGAGAAATTATAGTGAAAAGTATAGCAGGAGGTATTATGGTATATAATTTAGAGAGGATAATTGATTATATAATAAGAGAAGATATGGAAGAAGAAATAGAAATGAATATACAAGAAGCAAAAAATCTTATAAGAATGGGAATGGATTTACTGACGGTAATAAAAATAACAGGACTTGAGTGGGAGGAAATTAATAGCATAAAAAGATATATGAACTAATGGCTTGAGTTTTAATTTTTTAAAATTAAGCATGTAATTTTTGGGAGGATAGATATTAAATACAGGAAGGTGAAATAAAGATGAAAAAAGTAAGAATAGCGTTAATGGGACTAGGAAATGTGGGCACAGGAGTTTGGATGATTTTAAACTCTAATAAGAAAGAAATAATGAAAAGATCAGGATATGATGTAGAAGTAGCAAAAATTCTTGTAAGGGATAAAGATAAGAAAAGAGATGTAGAAGTTCCAGATGAAATTATAACTACAGATTTTAATGATATATTGCAAGATGACTCAATTAAAATTGTAATTGAAGTTATGGGAGGTATAGAACCTGCAAAAGGGTATATGCTTAAATGTATGGATAAAAAGAAGCATATAGTAACTGCAAATAAAATGCTTATTGCAACTGAGGGAGATGAACTTTTTGAAAAAGCTCATAATAAAGGTGTGGTATTTAACTATGAGGCAAGTGTGGCAGGCGGTATTCCAATAATAAAGGGAATAGAGGAAAGTTTGACTGCCAACAAGATTGAAGAATTCTATGGTATAGTAAATGGCACAACAAATTATATTTTAAGTAAAATGCAGCTTGAAAGATTAGATTTTGATGTGGCTTTAAAGCAGGCCCAGGATATGGGATATGCTGAAGCGGATCCTACCTCGGATATTGAAGGATTTGATGCCCAATATAAATTAGCCATACTTTCATCTTTAGCTTTTGGAACAAAAGTTGATGTAAATAGTGTATATAGGGAAGGTATTACAAAGATTAAATCTATAGATATGAAATATGCTAAGAAATTTGACATGGTAATTAAGCTGCTGGCCATTGCAAAAGAAAATAAGGGAAAACTTGAACTTAAAGTACAGCCTACAATGATCCCTAAGGAACATCCACTTGCAAATGTTTATGATTCTTTTAACGCCATATTTATAAAAGGTAATGCAGTGGGAGATTTGATGTTTTATGGAAGGGGAGCAGGGAGCCTGCCTACAGGAAGCGCTGTAGTAAGTGACATTGTTGCTATACTGAGAAGTAATGTGGACGTAGCAAATTATAGTCACATAGCACAAAATGACTTATGGCATAGAGAAATACGGAGTATAGGTGAAAGCAAAAGTAAATTTTATATTAGAATTACTGTAATAGATCAATCAGGAGTGCTGGGGGAAATAACCACAACTTTAGGAAAATACAACGTAAGTCTCCGTTCTGTGATACAAAAAGGTGAAGAAAATTCAAAAGGAGAGGTAACAATAGTATTATTTACACATAAGACTATTGAAGCAGATATTAGTAATTCAACCAAGGAACTTGTGAATTTAAAATCAGTGATTAGAATAGACAATGTTATAAGTATAGAAGACTTTAAAAATTAATAGTTAAGGGTTAATAGTGAATAGTTAAGGATGATTTTCTTTAGTGAAACTTCAGAAAATCCAAGAAAAATCCCATTAAAGCACAGCTTTAATGGGATTTTTCTTTTGAAGTTTTTTGTAATAGAGTGGAGAAAAACTCTCCTTAACTCTTAATTCTTAACTCTTAACTGTTTAAGAACATAATCTTCAAATACTTTTGCCTGCTTTTTATCCATACTACTCACATTATTTAATTTATAGGGTATTTTCAATTTAGTATATTTATTTACTCCCAGTGTGTGATATGGAAGAATTTCAAAATTATCTATTTTATCTAAAGAAATATGACGGATTATTACATCTATTATTTTATCCATAGCTCCATAACTGTCAGTAATTCCAGGTACCATTACATGTCTTATCCATATTCGTGAAGAGGATTTATTAAGGGCTTCTAAAAAGCTATAAAACTCTTCTATATGGCCTCCGGTTAAATCTTTATAACCCTCTTTATCTATGTGTTTTATGTCAAGGAGTAGGGTGTCTGTATATTTTAAAATCTCTTCATAATTTCCCTTTCCAAAACCTGAAGTATCAACAGCTGTATTTATACCATTTTCTTTACATAACTTTAAAAATTGTATTAAAAATTCAGGCTGCATAAGGGGTTCTCCGCCAGAGCAGGTAACCCCGCCTCCGGATTTTTCAAAATACGCCTTAAATCTCAATATTTTTTGTAGAAGTTCGCTAGGTTCCATTTCTATACCCTGATTGAATGTCCAGGTATCTGGATTATGGCAAAAAGCACATCTTAGTCTGCAGCCCTGAAAAAATACAACTACCCGTATTCCAGGACCATCTACCAATCCCATAGTTTCTATAGAATGAATTCTTCCCATAAAATCACCTTTAAACTCTTTCGTGGAAGGTTCTTTTGATTACCTCCTCTTGCTGCTGCCTTGTAAGTTTTATAAAGTGCACTGCGTATCCTGAAACCCTTATAGTCAAAGTTGGGTATTTTTCAGGATTTTCAAGTGCATCTAACAGTGTTTCACGGTTCATTACATTTACATTTAGATGGTGTGCCCCTTGTGAGAAATATCCATCTAAAATAGAAACAAGGTTAGTTGTTCTTGTATTTAAGTCTTTTCCCAGGGCATCCGGTATAATGGAGAATGTATTTGAAATACCATCCTGGCACACGGAGCGGTATGGTATTTTTGCCACTGAATTTAAGGATGCCAGGGCACCTTCTTTATCCCTTCCGTGCATTGGATTAGCACCTGGTGCAAAAGGCTCTCCTGCCTTTCTTCCATCAGGGGTAGCTCCTGTCTTTTTACCATACATTACATTTGAAGTTATAGTAAGTACGGAAAGTGTATGCTCTGCGTCTCTATAAGTGTTGGTTTTTCTAAGTTCTTTTATAAATTTATTTACAATTTCAACTGCTATGTCGTCTACTCTGTCGTCGTCATTGCCGTACTTTGGAAAATCTCCTTCTGTTTTAAAATCCACTGCTATTCCATCTTCATTTCTTATTGGTTTCACCTTTGCATATTTTATAGCACTTAATGAATCTGCAGCTACTGAAAGTCCTGCTATACCGCAAGCTAGAAATCTATGGACTTCAGTGTCATGAAGCGCCATAAGTCCTGCTTCATAGGCATATTTATCATGCATATAGTGAATTGTATTAAGGGTATTTACATATAATTTTGCTATATATTCAAGTACTTTAAAATAATTTTTCTTGACTTTTTCATAGTCTAGAATTTCATCATCAATTTTTTCTATGTGAGGTACTATCTTTTCAAAAGTTTTTTCATCTATTCCGCTGTTCACAGCATATAAAAGAGATTTTCCAATGTTACACCTAGCACCGAAAAATTGCATTTCCTTTCCTAAGGCCATGGCAGATACACAGCAGGCTATGGCATAATCATCTCCATAGATAGGTCTCATAACGTCGTCATTTTCATATTGAAGTGCATCTGTTTCAATGGACATTCTGCTGCAGTATTTTTTAAATGGTTCCGGCAAGTTTTGTGACCAAAGTATTGTTATATTCGGTTCTGGGGCAGGCCCTAAATTTGTAAGTGTGTTTAAAAACCTATAAGAGTTTTTAGTAACCAGTGTTCTGCCATCTATTGTCATACCGCCTATACATTCAGTTACCCAGTTAGGATCTCCTGCAAACAGTTCATTGTAGTCTGGAGTTCTTAAATGTCTTTCAAGCCTTAGTTTGATTACAAACTGGTCTATAAGTTCCTGGGCTTCCTGTTCGGTTATGATGCCTTTCTTTAAATCTCTTTCAATATAAATATCCAAAAATGTAGAAACTCTTCCAAGAGACATTGCCGCACCATTATTTTCTTTTATTCCTGCAAGATAACCAAGGTAAGTAAACTGCACAGCTTCCTTTGCATTTTGAGCTGGATTTGAAATATCTATTCCATAACTTTTTGCCATGTTCTTCATTTTATTAAGAGCTTTTATTTGTTCTGCCACTTCTTCTCTCTGCCTTAGCATATCTTCCAGCATATTAGGACTTTTAAGGGTTTTTAGATCTTTTTTCTTTTGTTCAATTAAATAATCTATTCCATAAAGGGCTACTCTTCTAAAATCACCTATTATTCTTCCTCTACCATAAGCATCTGGAAGTCCTGTTAAAAGCCCTACGTGTCTTGCAGCTCTCATTTCTTCTGTATATGCATCAAATACACCTTCATTGTGAGTCTTCCTGTATTTTGTAAATATATTGTTCATATCCTCATTGATTTTATAACCATAATCAGTGAGAGCTTCTTTAGCCATCATTATTCCACCAAAAGGGTTTACCATTCTCTTAAGTGGTGCATCTGTCTGAAATCCTACAATAACTTCGTTTTCTCTGTCTATATATCCTGGTTTAAAACTATCAATTCCGGATACTGTGTTTGTATCCACATCTAAAACTCCACCTTTTTTGATTTCCTCTAAAATAAGTTTTTCAGCTTTTTCCCATACTTTTTTGGTCTTTTCTGTAGGGGATGTTAAAAAGCTTTCATCTCCGGTGTAAGCATTATAATTTTTTTGTATAAAATTTCTCACGTCAATATTTGTTGTCCAATTTCCAAAATTAAAATTATTCCATTGTTTTTTCATAAAAGCTCCTCTTTTCATTAATATTTTGATAATTCAGATAAATTTACATAGTGTAATTCGGATAAAAATTTGTCTTAATTTATTTTCATATTAATCAAAAAGACCACCTGGACTTTTTGATTGCCCAGGCGGTCGGCTTCTAAAAATCGTACTCCCTGTGGTTAAATCCACTGCCGCCGGTTATACGATTCGCTTAAACTCAATTCTATTACTTCATTAAAATATCATATTTATAATGTCCTGTCAACGTAAAGTTTGTTTCAAATTACAATTGTGGTTATATTGAAGAGGATAAAGCGAATGCACTCTTTTATATTTTTAAGAATATTTATATTATGTATTTCTTTCAATAATAAGGTATAGTATTCTTAATATATAAGAAATTTGAAGAAAAGGAGTGAAATATTTTGAATAATAATATTTGTGGTGTTTTTTCCAGTTTTTATGATATGAATATTGCAATTGCCATATATGAATCTAATATGGTACAAAAAAGAAATTATGACTACATTCCTATATATGCAAATAGCCGCTTTAGCAGTGATATGCAATTGGAATTGGGAGAATATTATTGGGAATATAATGACGAATATTTAAAGTTGAATTTAGATGAGATTTTAGAAAGATGTATTTCCAAAGTTGTTTCTCAAAATAAACCACAGAAATTTTTCAAGTATATTCCTCATAGTAAAAAGTATTATTTGATTATAGCTTCCAGGTTTATGGATGAATACATTCAGCTTACCATAGTTGAGAATTCTTCAAAATTTATTGACAATAAGAAACAGAGATTATGTCAGGAGGTTATTGATAATGCAAAAGATATCATATTTATGTTGGATGAAAACGGAAAAATATTAAATGCTAATAAAGAAGCTGTGAAAGAATATGGTTATACCTATGATGAGTTTAAATCACTAGATGTTTTTGACTTGAGAAATTCCAAAAATAAGGATTTTATTTTTAAACAATTTGATGAGGCCAAAGCAGGAAGCATAGAATTTGAAACTATACATTATAGAAAAGATGGTTCTTATTTTCCGGCTGAAGTAAAGTCTTTTGTTATAGATATAGATAATTATAAATATGTTGCAAGCATAATTAGAAATATAGTAAATAGAAGAAGAATTGAAGAAGAGATGAAAAATTTATCTTCCATAGTTGAGTCCTCTGATGATGCTATTATAGGCAAGAGTACAGATGGTATTATAAAAAGTTGGAATAAAGGTGCAGAAAAACTTTATGGATATACAAAAAATGAAATTATAGGTAAACACATATCTGTAATTTATTTTGATAATGATTATGAGCGTATTAAAGAAACTTTGAATAGAGTGAATGATGGAATTAAAATACAAAATCATGAGATATATATGAAAAAGAGTAACGGAGAGGCTGTAGCAGTGTCAATTACTGTTTCTCCCATATACGATATTGACAATAATATAATAGGGGCATCCTCAATAGCAAGGGATATTACTGAAAAGCAAAAGTTAATAGAAAGATTAAATGAAAATGAAGAAAAATATAGGACATTATATTCATCCATGAGTCAGGGGGTTGCCCTGCACCAAATAATAGTTGATGATAATAATGTACCAGTAGACTACAGATTTCTGGATATGAATGATAGCTTTCAAAAAATTTTAAATATTAAGGCTGAAGATTATATTGGCAAAACAGTACTTGAAGTTCTTCCAGAGACTGAAAAGTACTGGATTGAAAACTATGGCAGAGTTGCATTGTCTGGACAACCACTTAATTTTGAAAACTATTCTAAAGAATTCAATAAATATTTTAATATTTATGCCTATAGCCCTAAACTAGGTCAATTTGCAGTACTTGTGACTGATGTAACTGAAAGAAAGCTCAGTGAAATTGAAAACACTGTAACTGATGGTCTTACAGGTATTTACAATAGGAGATATATTAATGAAAGGCTGCCGATAGATGTAAATAATAGTATTATACATGGACATCCCTTGTCTGTAATTATGACGGATATAGATCACTTAAAAAATATAAATGATAAATATGGACATGTTGTTGGAGATAGAATAATAAAAGATTTTGCTAATCTTATTAAAAATTCAATTAGAAAAGGCTCAGATTGGGTTGGAAGGTATGGAGGAGATGAATTTCTCATTGTATTAAATAATACGGAATTGGAAAATGCATATAATGTTGCTGAAAAAATAAGAAAAACAATAAGTGATACTATATTTGAATATGGTGATACAAATGTTCGAATAACTTCAAGTTTCGGACTATATTCTATTGAAGATGAAAAATTGGATGTTGAAAATATCTTGATTAAAGTAGATAAGAACTTATATGAAGCAAAGCGAAAAGGCAGAAACAGAACTGTAAAAGGTGAGGGTATAGAGACTAAATAAATGGTATTTATAATTTATATGTATGTATAAAAAGCTGTAATGTAAATTACTGCTTTTTATTTTAATTAAACAGTTTTATGCTTTGTAAAAATTTACAGATGCTCACGAAACTATTTATATGAATTTTTTTTAAAACTATAAGAACTTTTCTAAAATATTTTTCATTATATATATATCAAAAGGTTTTGAAATGTAGTCATCCATACCTTCTTCAATACACATTTCTCTATCCCCAAGCATAGCATATGCAGTCATTGCAATTATAGGTAAGTGATCTTTTTTATAGATTTCGTTCTTTCTAATTATCTTTGTAGTTTCAAGTCCATTTAATTCAGGCATTTGTATGTCCATAAGTATCAAATCTACATGTTTGCTTCTTAAAATTTCCAATGCTTGTTTTCCAGTATATGCCCATAAAAAATTATATCCCAATTTTTTTAATATACTACATGCTATTTTCATATTTATTTCATTGTCTTCCACTATTAAGATAGTTTTACATGCAACTTCCGAGTATTTTGTATTTTCTAAATTAATATTAGCTTCACTTAAGGTTTTATTGAAATCCAGTAGGAATTCTGCTGTGAAATTAAATGTACTTCCCTCATTGTCTTTACTTTCAAACCATATATCACCATTCATAATCTTTACAAGTTCCTTTGATATTGAAAGTCCAAGACCTGTACCGGCATAATATTTGTTATATGATACATCTTGTTGAAAGAATTTTTTGAAAATTTGCTCCTTAACTTCTTCTTTTATTCCAATACCTGTATCTTTTATAGAAAACTTAAGAATCACTTTTTCGTTTATCTGAGATACCTTTTTAACTTTAAAAATTATACTGCCCTTATTTGTAAACTTAAGAGCATTATTGAATAGATTTATGAGCACTTGTTTTAATTTTATCTGATCTCCGATTATTTCAAAAGGGAGTAGAGGATCTATGAAATAGGTGAATTCCAGATTTTTATTTGCACAGGCAAATGAAAGCTCTTTTATAAAAACATCAATCATATTTTTTAAGTTGAAAACCTTCATATAAAGTTCAATTTTTCCTGATTCTATTTTAGATATATCCAAAATATTATTTATTATATCCAATAGATGCTTTGATGAATCTTTTAATATTTCTAAATGCATTTTTGCATCTTCCTTTAATTCCATTAGCTCAAGTAAGTCAATGGCTCCTATGATACCATTTAGTGGAGTTCTGATTTCATGACTCATGTTAGCCAGGAATTGGCTTTTGGCCTTATTTGCATTTTCCGCCTCCACTCTAGCATTTTCTGCTTCTATCTTGGCTTTTTCTAATTCCATATAGTTGCTTCTTAATTCTTCTTCTGCAGCAGCCAGTTCTTCATATATAGTGGAAAGCTCTTCATATTTTTCTTTTAATTCTTGTTCCTTTTTAATAGTAATCTTATTTTTTGTATTATCGTTGTTCATTAAATTATCCAAATTTACACTCCTCCAAATTTATTTTTTTTCATCAAAATGTTTTCAATCTCATTTAAAGACAAAGGTTTACTGAAGTAATATCCCTGGATTATATTACAGCCTATGCCAAGAAGTGAATCTAGCTGTTTTTTTGTTTCTACTCCTTCTGCAATAATTTTATAATCCAATGATTTGCATAAGCTTATAATAGATTTTATTACAGCTTTATTCTTCTTACTTTCAATGTTATCAATAAAGGATTTATCAATTTTTAATGTATTAACTGGCAGAGTAGTTAAATAGTTTAAGGAAGAATATCCCGTACCAAAATCATCTATGGCAACCTTAACTCCTTTTTCTAAGAGTTGGTTTAGAGCTTTAATTTTACAGGTAAATAAATCTATCAGTGTACCTTCTGTTATCTCAATTTCAAGTAAGGAAGGTGAAATCTTGTTTTTCTCATATATACTGATGAGTTTGCTCACAAAATCACTTTTTTTCAACTGAATAGGAGAAATATTTACTGATATGGTTTTAAATTCATAATTCTTCAATTGTAATTGGCGAATTACCTTGCATACTGAATTTAAAACCCATTCACCTATTTCTACAATACTTCCTGTGCTTTCTGATATTGGTATGAATTCCGCAGGGGAAACAGATCCAAGTCTACTGTTTTGCCACCTTAACAGGGATTCAAATCCTATTACTTTATTTTTTGTAGCATCTATTTGTGGCTGATAGAGTATATAGAATTCATCATTTTCAACTGCGGTTTTAAGCTCCTGTTCAATAACGAGTTTTCTGCAATATGAATGAAACAATTCTCGCTGAAAAAAAGTAACAGTGTTTTTACCATTGATTTTTGATTGAAATATGGCCAGATCTGCATATTTATACAATTCTGTTACATCATTACTGTCATTTGGAAATATAGTAATACCCATGCTTGCAGTTATATATATTTGTTTTTCTTTAACTTCAAAAGGTTCTTTAAGATAATTGATTATTTTAATACAAAGTTTTTTTAATTCTTTATAGGAAGTAAACTTATTGATGAGTATTATAAATTCATCGCCTCCCAGGCGGTATAGGGTTCCAGAATCTTTTATACACATGGTCACTAGCTGTGAGAAAATTACCAATAATAGATCTCCGTAGTCATGACCAAAAGTGTCGTTAATTAATTTAAAATCATCAATATCTATAAATATTAGTGCACCATTTTCATAATTGCTTAAGGCTGTTTTAAGGGTATTTTTAAATAAGATTCTATTAGGAAGTCCTGTTAAAGAATCATAATAGGCAGAATGATTAATATAGTCCTCCAGCCTTTTCTCTTCTGTAATATCACTTATTGAGCCGGATAATAAGAACATTTTATGGTCAGAATTTTTAGTAGCCGCACCTTTAACAAGTAATGATTTAATATGATTTTCCTTAGTTAAAATTCTAAATTCACTTCTATAGCTTACTGTATTGCCCTTAATAAAAAAAGTTAAATCATTTTTGGCGCTGAGCTTATCTTCTTCAACAACAGTTTTCTCCATAAAATCAAATAAGCTTTTAAAATATTCTACACTGTATCCTGTCATATGAACAAAATTTTCAGAAAAAAACATATGGTACTTTTTTAAATTCCATTCCCAAAGTACTATGTTGGCTCCATTTAAAGCCCTTGTATACATTTGTTCCCTGTTTTTATCATAAATCCTCATAGTAACCTCCTGGTTTATAAAATCTAAAGGTTAGTATATTAAATGTTAAGTTTAAATTAAATTTAGGATTAAAGTGTTAAAAATAATTTTTTAATTAGTTAATATAATAGAAATTGAGGTTGTTTTCAAGTAATTAATGTAAGTTATTTTATAGAAATTAATTGAAGTTTACCTGTAGAAATTTGAGTAGATTTAAATAAATATTATAAAAATACTGTATAATAAAATGTCATATTTTGCAACCATAATTTTAGATTTCCAGGTATATTTTGAATTAAATATTTTGAATAATTTGTAAACAATTTATTAACTAAAACTTGTTGAAATTAAGAAAATTTTATGGTAGGATTAAACAAATGATAGGGAAGCGATGAAATACACACTTTAATCTGGGCATCCTTGTGTGTGTTGGAGTTAGTGATGCAACCGGCCCTGTATTCATAAATAATTTTTATGAATACAGGGTTTTGTTTTTTAAAAAATGGAGAGTAAATTATGGTTATTTATTATGGTGTTGTTATTTTTATTTTGGGAACTATAATGGGAAGTTTTTTGAATGTGTGCATATACAGAATACCAAAAGGTGAATCTGTTGTTTATCCACCCTCCCATTGTACAAATTGCAATAAGGAAATTAAAGCTTATGATTTAATTCCTGTAATAAGTTACATAATTTTAAGGGGAAAATGTAGACATTGTGAAAAAAAAATATCCTTAAGGTATCCTATGTTGGAATTTATAACAGGTTTGTTGTATTTGCTTACTTATATTAAGTTTGGAATAGGGGTAAATCTTATAAAATATATAGTATTTATAAGTATTATGATTGTGGTGGGAATGATAGATTTTGATACTACAGATGTCTATTTTAAGACTACAGGAACAGGTATTATTGCAGGCATAATATTTTTAGGAATATATCTTTACATGGGACTGCCTATAAAAACCTATATTTATGGAGGTATGTTAGGAGGAGGACTTTTAACATTAATTATCCTTATAACAAAAGGAGGTATGGGCTGGGGAGATGCAGAGATTTCACTGGTATGTGGTTTGTTTTTAGGACTTAAGTATACAGTATTGATGATATTTTTAGCCCTTGTTATAGGAGCGGTGGTAGGGGTAGCACTTATTTTGTCAGGGAAGAAGTCAAAAAAAGATTATATTCCCTTTGGTCCATTTATTGTTATAGCTTCTGTGGTTACAGTGTTTTTTGGACAAAGTATTTTAAATTGGTACTTATTTTAGATATTAAAAGATGTTTTATTAGGAGGTGATGGAAAAATACATAATTAACAACTTGCCATGCTTGAATCTACACAGAAAATCTGCTGTTTAATTTTAATGAAGAAAGGATGGAGTTTTATGGAAATGATAAAAAAGAAAAAAGGTTTCACGCTTATTGAACTTATGATAGTTCTTGCTATTATTGCTATACTGGCTGTGGTATTGATACCTAAATCACAAATATTTAAGAACAATTCTAAAAATGCAGGGGTAATTACCAATGTAAATACCGTAAGAGCATATTTGGAAACGAAAGTTACTAATACTAGCGGAATAAATGCTTATTTAACTACTGCAGATTTAACATCGGCATTTGCTGGTGCTTTTAACACAGGTAGTAGTTCAACTGACAAATTGATTAATCCATTTACTAATATAAGTGGAGCTGGTATAGGTTATGCATATGAAATTATATCTGCACCTACTACTGATTCGTCTATTAGTAGTGCTACTACTGAAGCAAATGTGAAAGCTGACGCAGGATCGTCGTTTACTGGCAAAAAGGGTGAAGTTATTGTGGTTGTGTATAGTAATGGTTATGGGGTAGTAGGAATAGACAGTGGTGAAAGTGCAACACAAGCATTTATAGTCCAATAGGAAAAAGTATAAAGAACATGATTTTCCATGTTCTTTATATAATTGTGATACAGTTTTATTGAATAGAAAGGAGTAGATTCATGTCAAAAGTAAAAAAACGTTTGGGAGAAATCCTAGTAGATGCAGGAGTTATAACGGAAAAAATACTACAAAGAGCCCTTATTTTACAGAAAGACACAGGTGAAAAGCTTGGTGAAATACTTGTAAGTAAGGGCTTTATTACTAATGAGCAGATAGTACATGCCATAAAACAGCAGCTGGGAATACCTTTAATAAATTTAGATAATATTAATGTAAGGCAGGATATTATAGATATTATACCAGTAAGTATTGCAAAGAAATATGAAGCTATTCCTATAGATATTATGAATGGTTTTTTACTCGTAGCTATGAGTGATCCTTTAAATTATTTTGCCATTGAAGATATAAAAATAGCAACAGGGTATAATGTTAAAACTGCCATAGCATTGAAAAGCAGTATACTTGATAATATTGAAAAATACTATGGAAAAAGCAAGGCACAGGAAGCAGCACAAAACTACAAAAAGAACTTTTCAGGCAGAAAGATGGAAACAGAAGAGGAAATAATAGATGAAGCTTCTGCACCAATTATAAAATTTTTAAATACCATAATCGAAAATGCCACTTTATACAATGCTTCGGATATCCATATAGAACCGGATGAAAAGGAAATGAGAGTGAGATTTAGGGTAGATGGTGGTCTTCGAGAGATTATGAGAACGGATATAGACATGCTTTCTCCTGTAACCAGCAGAATAAAGATAATGGCTGGCCTTAATATAGCAGAAAACAGAATACCCCAGGATGGCAAAATTAATTTTAAAGTTAAGGAAAAGGATATAGCCATCAGAACTTCCACAGTTCCAACAGTTTTAGGGGAAAAAATTGTGATGAGATTACTAGATAGGAACAATTTTTCCATAGAACTTGAAAAAATTGGCGTGGAACATAATGGATTGACAAAAATAATGAGGATGATTTCTAATCCATATGGTATAATACTGGTATCAGGGCCCACTGGAAGCGGTAAAACAACAACCCTATATTCTATGCTGAATGTATTAAATGATGTGTCTAAAAATATAATAACCATAGAAGATCCTGTAGAGTATAATTTAAAAGGTATTAATCAAATGCAGGTAAATAATAAAATAGGATTTGATTTTGCCAGCGGTTTAAGAAGTATACTCAGGCAGGATCCGGATATAATACTTGTAGGGGAAATACGGGACAATGAAACTGCAGAAATATCTATAAGGGCGGCACTGACAGGTCATATGGTACTGTCAACTATTCATACAAATAATGCAGTGGGCACTATAGGGAGACTTTTGGATATGGATATAAAGCCTTTTTTAATATCCTCTACACTGGCAGGTGTAGTGGCTCAAAGGCTGGTCAGAAAAGTATGTCCAAATTGCGGTGAAGAGTATGTAAGTGATGAAAGGGAAATGAGACTGCTGGGTATTGATAATCCTGTTAAGCTAAAAAAGGGCAGGGGATGCAGCTTGTGCAATGATACAGGGTATAAGGGAAGAATAGGTATATTTGAAATACTTGAAATAGATAAAGACATTAAAAATCTTATAGACATAAATTCCACTGAAAGTGACATTAAAAAAATGGCTCTGGAAAAGGGTATGAACACCTTAAGAGAATCATGTATGAATAAGGTTTTAAAGGGAACAACTACTGTTGATGAAATGTTAAAGGTTACTTATGGAGATCTTGTTTGATATTTCTAATATTTTTAATATTATAGAGGAGTTTCAGGGAATAAAATTATGAAAAAATTTATATGTAAAGCTTGGAATGATGAATTCGAAATAATAAAAGAGGAAATGGAAGAAGAGAATGTTGACATAGTAATTGACAACCTAAAAAGCAGAGGTTTAAAAATAATATATGTAAAAGAAAAGTTTGATTTATCTCAGTTTGGATTCTTTAATAAAAAGTTTAATGAGGAAATTTTAGCTAACTTTTGTGGACAAACTGCTATGATTTTAAATTCCGGAGTAAATCTCTTAACGGGACTTGAAATAATAGAACAACAAACCAAGAATAAAACTATGAAAAAAGTAATTTTAAGGATGGTTGAAGGTATAAAAAGAGGAAATAATTTAGCTGAATCAATGGAATCTTGTGGAAAGTTCCCTAAATTACTAATTGACATGGTTATGACCGGGGAAATTAGCGGAAATGTGGATACTATACTTTATAACATGGAAAGTTTCTACAAAAGTGAAGCCAGTATAAATAATAAAATCAAAAGTGCTTCTCTATATCCTGCATTGATCTTAGCTGTCGCAGTAAGTATGATGCTCTTTTTTAATTTCTTTGTATTTCCTGAAATAAAAGATTTATTCACAGGTGTAAAGCTTCCGGCTATAACTATAGTTGTACTAGGTATTATGAATTTTTTTAATAATAATTATTTATACATAATTGCAAGTATAATTTTTTTAATAATTATTATTAAGTATATAAATACTATTCCAAAGGCTGCATATTTTTTTGGTAAGGTAATTTTAAAAATTCCTATTTTGGGTACAGTAAAGGTAGATGTAATTACTTCTAGATTTACCAGAAGTATGGGAATATTTCTAAAATCTGCAGTTCCCATTATAACTATAATGGAAAATGTAAAACTCATAGTAGGGAATGAGTTCATATTGCAAAAAATAGAAAATGTCGAAAAAGAACTTATGGGTGGTACCAAATTTGCAGATTCTATTGAAAATGAAAAAATCTTTGAACCACTGGTGGCACAGATGATAAAAGTAGGTGAAGAAACAGGAAGGCTTGATGAAATGATGTTTAAACTGGCTGATATATATGATGAAAAAGTACAGATAGGCATTGCAAGACTTACGTCTCTGGTAGAGCCTATTTTAACCTTAGTTATAGGGTTAGTTGTGGGTGTGGCGATACTTGGTATGGCACTGCCTGTAATGCAGATTACCCAAGGAATGAAATAAAAATAATGGAGGTAATTAAATGTCTTCCAAAATTCTATTCAGTTTTAAAGAAAATTATGCGGATGTAGCTGTTGTATCAAAAGGAATAAATAAAATAAAAATAAAGAAAGTAGCAAGAATAGAAGAGAGAAGTGAAATTATTTCTGGAGGACAGCCCTATGCTGATGAATATAATTTAAATAAAATTAAAAGTGTTAGAGAAAAGTTTAAAGTTAGAAATAGAAACATAGGAATAATCCTGAATTGGGATAATATTGTAACAAGGATTATAGACGTTCCTATAATGAATAAAAAAGATCTGAGAAACTTTATAGAAAATAATATAGAAGAATATTTTACTGTTAGTATGAATGAATACAGTTATGACTATGAAATAATATCTTTAGATAAGGAATATAAAAAGGGTAAAATGGCTGTTATGCTGGCGGTTGTGCCCAGGATAAAGTTGAAAAAAATATTGGAATTTATAAAATGTTGTGGATTAATTCCCATGTCTATAGGAATATATCCCGATTATATATCAAATTTATTTTTAGATCAAAATGATAATAGTATAGCTGTTATAGATGCAAACAGTGGAAAAACTACCTTAACTATATTGGACAAAGAAAAAATATTTCTTTATTCCCATATTTCCAGCGAAAATTATCAGAAAGATGAAAAAGATTTTAGTGACATATTAGAAAATCTTGAGTACTTTTTGAATTTTTATTCCACAAGACACTTTGGAAATAAAATTGAAAAAATATATATACTAGGGGAGTTTTATAACAGTCCTGATTTATATGAGCTTATTAGCAGTCAGACTTCTATGGAACCCATAATGGGGCTGGACACTAAAATGTCAAAGCTAATTAAGAATAGTCCTGTAGACGGAAATATATATGCAGATGTACTGGGATATTTCATACCAGTAAAAAATATTTACAATAAAAATATAGATTTTGTGGATAGATTATACAGAAAGGATAAGAAAAAAGCATCTGCCAATAAGTTGATTGCAGTGGAAATAATAATATGTATGTTTATAACACTGATTATAGCCGGCGGAGTATTTATATACAGTAAGGTAAATTTATCAAGGTATGATACATCAGGCATAGATTCACAAATAGCTGCCCTCAGCAATGTGCAAAATGACATAGATAGACTGGAACGGGAGAAAAAAGAGTATGAAGAAAAAATCAATAATATGCAGAAAATAAACAATGATGAGTTCGATTACATAGGTGTATTGGACACTCTAAGACAAGGACTTCCTGAAGAAGTATCAGTAAAAAGTATTACCATAGACAAAAATAATGTAAATGTTACATTTAATATAAATAACAGCACCATAGATGGTGCCAGGGTTGTGGTGGCCTTAAACAAGATGAATATATTTGAACCTGTTGAGCTTTCCCAGATAGAGCTTAATGATGATGTAAAGGAAATTACACTTAATCTAAAGATAATAGATTCATATAAAGGCGTGAGTATAAGTGGAAAAAAATAAAAGAGATTTAATGATTTTAATAGCATTGTTATTTTTAGGAGTCAACTATGCCAGTTATAATTATTTTATAAAAGCTCAATTGAATAGTGCAGCGCAGGCTAAAAATAAGTATATTACTCGAAAAAAAGAATTAAGTGATATTAAATTAAAACAACAATCTATTTATACTAAACAGAAGGAAATAGAGAAACTTAAACAGGAAACTGCAGATTTTGACAGTATAGCTCCTGTTAAAGTAGATACCCCCCAGCTTATATATGATTTTTATAATGGATGTAAGCTATCTGGAATCACAGGACAGAGCATTTCTTTTGAATTATTAAATAACAACAGCAATAATAATAATAAAACTTCTAATAGTACCAGTAATACTAATACCAGTAATACCAACACAAACAGCAGCACAACTGTACAAAATAATCAAAATAATGGAAAGTTTTATACTCTCTCAATAGATTTAAAAGTAATGGGAAATAAGAGCAATGTAGAAAATTTCGTAAAGGGATTAGGAACTATTACTAAGAGAAAGCTTAATGTGAAGAGTATCACTATTTCCTCTCAGAGCAGCACCGCATCAGAAGGTTCTAATAATGGATTAGATATGGGAAATCAGGTTCCTGGAAATAACACCAATACTACCAATGGTAATCAGACAGATACAGGCGTGGCCCAGATATCTGATGAACTCTTTTCAGAAATTATTTTTTATGAGTACATACAAGATGAGGGAAATAGTCAGATAAATGTACCAGGGGATTATGTATTTTATGACAGCCAAAAAGAAGGTTTTAACAGTATTTCTGATATGTTTAAATAGAGCATAGAATATTGGATATAGGGAAGTGTAGGCATGAATAGAAAAAAAGGTTTTACATTAATAGAAATTATGATAGTTATAGCAGTTATAGGTATACTTTCAATGATTTTAGTGCCAAAAGTGGGGGCAATTAAGCTGCAGTCAAAGAACAAAAGTGTAGCTGCCAATGTATTGGTGGTTAGAACTTATCTTGAAAATAGGTCCGGAAAAGATGGTAGTGCCTATCAGACGCTTATGATCCAAAACCAAGATTCAGCTCAAACTCTTACTACTATTGCAAATATAGTGGGAGCGGATATGACTTCAAAGTTTTTTGGCAGCAATGCATTGATAAATCCCTTTAACAGTAGTTCTGCTGTATGTCCTCAAGGGAATGTGTCTAGTAATACTTCTTCTATAACTTCCTCAGTGCAGGTATATTACTGTGCCACTGCTTTGCCTTCAAGTAATGCTGATATAATCAACAGTGGTGATTTGCCTAAAGGAACAGGCTTTGAGGGAAATGTGGTAGTGGTCATTTATAGTACAGGCTATGTACTGTATGGTTTAGATGACAGTGGCCAGATAATTAATCCTCCATATATTATTAAGTTTCCTCCTGTACCTTCCGGCAGTGGAGAATCTTCTGGAGGCGGTGGAGATAGCGGTGGAGGTACTTCGGGAAATACTATAGCGGATTTTTTTGGAGCTAATTGTCTTAATGTATTTGGAGATAGTGGTAGTCAAGTTAATTTAGGAAATGGAAGCACCAATATGGATATCACAGGGTCTGCATACTTGCAGGGTCAGCAAATTACTTTCCAGCAAAATACTAATATTAATGGAGATCTTAATATATTGGGTACTGGTTCGGGAAATAGTGTTAATACCGGAGTTGGTAATAATAATACAATGAAAGTTAATGGCAAAGCCAACTTTCAGGCATATGATATAAAATTTAAGAGTAATTTACAAACCTACAGTAATATATCCATTTTAGGTACTAACAGTGTTACTTTTGACAATGCCGGCATTAATGCACAATTTGATAATGGAAGTGTTCAAATACAAAGTAATAAAGATATAAATTTTTCCAGTAATGCTAATTTGGTAAATAGTAAATTTTCTGCAGTAGCCAGTGGGGGGAATTATTTTACTAATACTAGTGGTAATTTAAGTTTGGATAATAGTAGTTCTGCATATCTTGAATCTGGGCAAGATACACAATTTTATTATGGAGTAAATTCAGCGAGTCCAGTAACAATGATTGCAGGAAATAATTTAGATTTTGGCAATAACAGTCAAAGTGTAAATATAAATAGTAAAACGTATCTTAAAGCAGCGAATACTGTTAGTATTTTAAGAAATGTAACTTTAGGAGATACTTATATACAAGCAAATATTTTTAGTTATGGCCATGCAAATATAAATACATCAGGATTAAGTACCCATGTGAATAGTTTTTCTCATGATCAGAATGGGGGAACATTAACTCCAGGCTACGTGGCGGTGCCGGCACAGCAGCCTACTGCACCGGAAGCGGCTGCACCTAGTACACCTATTAGTGAGATAACTACTACTAAACAGATAAAGACCTTTAAAAGTAATAGTTACAGCAATGGTTATAATAATACTACTTATTCAGATTTAGCTTTTTGTATAGTTAATGGCTCAGATACTAATGGACTAAAACAAGCATTGGAGCCATTAAATATTAATTCAAATATTTACAAGTTTTTAATAATAAATGGAGATTGCACACTAGATTGGAATATAGGAAATAATGCTTTTAATAATTTTATAATTTATTGTACAGGTACCATAAATTTGAATTATATTGATTTAAGCTTTAATAATTCTGCCATAATTACTAAAAATGCTAATATAAAACCAAGTTCAAGTTTCATTATGACACAGTTGAATAGTACTCAGTATACGTCAAGTATTAAAAATGAAATTAATACCTTATGTAACCAATACCTTAATTAAATTTTGATAAAATCATAAGAATGATAAATATTCCAAGTTATTTATCATTCTTTAGAATAAATACTAAAAAATTTTTAGCAATGGTAAATAGATTTAAAGGCAGGTAATTTAAATGAAAAACAAAGGTTTTACTTATATAGAAATTATGATGGCTATTGCTATATTTCTAATATTGTCTGCTTTTATAGTGAGACTTAATATTACATCAAATAAAAATATGAATACTCAGGTTCAGCAACAAAATATGATGATGGAAGCACAAAAACTTCTGGAAAAATTTAAGACTACTACAACTAGTGTGGGTAACTATGCTAATAATGATTATGAGCCAATTGATGGATATTATGTGGTGGTACAATATGAAGCTGTTTCTGGTTTTCCAAATCTGTTGCAAATAACTGTGAGAGTACGTGAGAATGTTTCTGATGCAAATAATGAAGTAGTATTAACGTCACATTTTTTAAAAAATTAAGGTGGAATTATGAAAAAGAAAGGATTTACTTTAGTTGAATTGATGATAGCTCTGGCTATTTTTACTATATTTTCAGTGTATCTTTATCAGACTTTTTTTTCTCAGATAAGACAGTCATTTAGTTTTAACAATAATATAGATATTCAGTATAATGTAAATAAAGCTTTAAGTATGATTACTGATGAAATTAGAAATTATAGTTTTACCAATATAACTATACCTACTGAAACTGAAGTGATGTCAGGTAATAAAGTTATAATTGATTTAGATTCCAATGATTTAACCCATGATATAGATTATAATAAATCAAGCAAAACCTTGAATTTAAATGATGTACAAAGTAATGCTAATATTGATAAGTGTCTTAACATAGATTCAGTTAGAATAAGCCAAGGGGATTCAAACAATAATGAAAGTGAGTTAATTTTAATTACAGTTTCAGCTTCAGAGGGAGATATACAAATTACGAGTTCCACAGCTGTTAATATAAATAGATAGATTGGATTTTTATTATTTATTGTACTGCATAGATGGGAGTGGGGGAGTTTTTATGAAAAAAAAAGGTTCTGCCCTGGTAATAGTAATTATTATAATGATGGTAGTTTTTATGTTAGCTGCATTTATGGTAGATACCAGCGTTAAAAGTAATAGAGTGGCTTCTGATACTTTCAATAATACCAGAGCTTATTACAGTGCTGAAACGGGTATTTATGATTTTATAAATGATATTATTGATAAAAATTGCAGCGTATCTCTTAATGAATCAATAACTAACCATTATAATGCCCACGGACTTTATGGAGATAATATGGAAGTTTATACTGCTAAAATTATTGATATTGATACTGAATCAAATCCAAAAGAATTTACCATTAACTCCACAGGTAATTATGGTTCTCAAGGATATACTATAATTGCAGAGGTATATATTACGGCAGTGGATAATGGAAGCGGGGGCTATAATTATTCTTACTCCATAAATTCAAAGAAAGTTTATAAGTCCTAGATATAAAGTAAAATTTGAGTCCTTAAGTAATTAAAGATATAATTAGATTAAAGGTAAAGTTTAGAAAGGAGTTATGCATTATATGAAATATGAAGGTATTGTATACAGACCGCCTAGTGAAGCTTATAGTTTGATAATTCAGGTTAGTGTGGGATGTGCACATAACAAGTGTACTTTTTGTAACATGTATAAAGCTAAAAGATTCAGAATAAAAAGTTTAGAAGAGATATACGGAGATTTATATGAAGCCAGACAAATGTATGGACATGTAGAGCGCATATTTTTAGCAGATGGAGATTCACTTGTATTGCCAATGGAAAAATTGACACAGATATTGCTTAAAATAAAAGAATTATTTCCAGAATGTAAAAGAGTGTCTGCCTATGCTACTCCATCAGATATTTTAAGAAAATCTCCTGATGAACTTAAAAAATTAAAAGATATAGGTATGGGAATATTCTATATGGGAATAGAAAGTGGAAGTGATGTAATACTAAAGGAAATAAAAAAAGGTGTTACTTCTAAGGAAATAATAGAAGCAGGACAAAAGATTAAAACAAGTGGCATCAAACTTTCTGTTACATTCATTTCAGGTATAGGGGGAAAAGATAAAATAGAAGAAAATGCCAGAGAATCTGCTAGGGTTATAACTGCTATAAATCCAGACTATGTAGGGCTTTTAACTCTTATGGTTGAACCTGGAACCCAAATGTATGAAGATATTAATAGTGGAAAGTTCAAACTTTTAAATCCAGAAGAAATTATGCTGGAAACCAGAGAACTTATTAAAAATATTGATGCAACTAATTGTATCTTTAGAAGCAACCACGCATCAAATTATGTTGCATTAAGTGGAACCTTATCTCAAGATAAGGAAAAGTTAATTAGCCTCATTGATGATGTTTTAAGTGGAAAGCATGGATATAAACCTGAAAAATTTAGAAGGTTGTAAGATGATTATTGCCTATAAAAACAGTAAAGGAGTCTTTAATAAGACTCTTGTTTTTTTTGCAAAAAATCAATAATTTTACAATAGAATTCAATTTTTTTTGTAATTACAGTTAAATTCATATAAAAGTTTATAAAAATAGAGGAAAAATGTAATAAATGTAGAACATAATATTATGTTTAATCTATTTTTATAATATAATTTATTTTTTTATAAAAATAAGTTTTTACACGAAATTAAATATCTAAATATAACATAAGGAGGATTTTTATGTCAAAAGTACTTATTGTGGATGATGCATCTTTTATGAGGGTGTCCTTAAAGGTCATGCTTGAAAGAAATGGTTTTGAAGTTGTTGGAGAAGCTGAAAATGGAATGGCTGCGGTTTTAAAGTATAAGCAATATAGTCCTGATATTGTGACCATGGATATTACCATGCGTGATATGGATGGTATTGAAGCACTTAAAGAAATTAAAAAATATGATAATAATGCTAGAATTGTCATGGTAACTGCCATGGGACAAGAAACTATGGTAAAAAAAGCTGTATTAAATGGTGCTAAGTCATTTATTGTGAAACCGTTTAAAGAAGAACAATTAGTTGAAACACTTAATAAGATAATGTTTGTTTAGATATTAATGTAATGAGGTAATTAATTATGTCAAATAAATATTCCAATGATCCTATGGTTGAATTATACATATTTGAAACATCTGGGTTCATTGATAAACTTGAAACTTTAATATTAGATAATGAAAATTTAAATTGCTGTTGTCAGGAAGTTATTGATGAGATTTTTCGTATTGTACATACAGTTAAGGGATCTTCAGCCATGATGTCCTATAATTATATTTCAATGCTTGCCCATTCTGTAGAAGATTTATTATATTTTATCAGGGAAACTAAGCCTAAAAATTTGGATTATAAAGTGTTATCTGATTTAATATTAAAATGTGTAGACTTTGTAAAGGGAGAACTTGAGAAAATAAGAATTGGAGGCAAAGTTGATGGCAGATGTGACCATATGATAAATGAAAATAAAAGATTTCTTGAAAAATTAAAAAAGTGTTATCCTTGTGAAGAAAGTGAAGCTTCGTACAGCCAAGGAATGAATAAATCTAATGTTAACTTGAGTAATTTTTCCTACAAAGCTACAATATTTTTTCAGGATAATTGTGAAATGGAAAATTTAAGAGCTTATACGGTTGTAGATACTTTTAGGGAATTTTCAGAAGAAGTTTATTATAGGCCTGAGAATATAATGGAGGATGACAGCACTTGTAATTTAATACGTAATGAAGGTTTTGAAATATTCATAAAGTGTAATAAATCTTATGAAGAAGTTGAGGAAATTTTAAAGCATACAGTTTTTTTAAGGAGATTTGAACTTACACAAATAGAAGTGGATAAAGAGATTTATCCCGCTTCTAAACTAAAGGAAAATAACACCTTAAACAATGGTGTTGTTTCAAATGAACATGTAAGTAAACAAAATAACATCTCAGATAAATCAACTGGGCAAGATTTTATAAGTGTAAAGGTGGATAAACTTGATAAGCTTATGGATTTAGTAGAAGAAATGGTTATTGCAGAAGCTATGGTCACTGAAAATCCAGACTTAAATGGATTAAAGCTTGATAATTTTCGAAAATCTGCAAGACAACTTCGTAAGATTTCAGCTGAGATTCAAGATACGGTAATGTCTGTAAGGATGCTTCCTATGTATGGAGTTTTTCGTAAAATGAACCGTATAGTACACGATATGAATAAAAAATTAAATAAAAAAGTTAAATTAAAATTGATTGGAGAGGATACAGAAGTAGATAAAAATATAATTGAACACATTTCAGATCCCCTCATGCACCTGGTGCGTAATTCTATTGATCATGGAATAGAGTCCATAGAGTGCAGGAAAGCCCTAGGGAAAAATGAAATTGGAACAATTGTTTTAGAAGCCAAAAACCAGGATAACTATGTTGTTGTAACTGTAGAAGACGATGGGGCAGGGTTTAATAAAGAAAAGATTTTAAGAAAGGCTCGTGAGAGGGGGCTGATAAAAAAAACTGAACATGAGATGAGTGATAAGGAAATCTATGATTTAATATTTATTCCGGGATTTTCTGTAAAGGAAAATGTAACAGAATTCAGTGGACGTGGTGTGGGTATGGATGTGGTAATGAAAAATATTAAAGATATTGGAGGAACGGTGACAGTTCACAGCATACATAATGAAAAAACTGTTGTAACTATAAAGATACCTAGTACCCTTGCTATTATAGATGGGATAAATATAAAAGTAGGAAATTCTCACTATACCATACCTGTTACGGCTATAACTGAATTTTTTAGACCTAAACATACCGAAATTTTTCATATTGAGAGAGAAGAAATGATAATGGTGAGGGGACAGTGCTATCCTGTAGTTCGTATACATAATTTGTACAACCTTAGAACAAATGTTAAGAAATTGACAGATGGAATAATAGTCATGGTGAAACATGAACATAAGTCTATATGTATATTTGCAGATGGATTATTAGGTCAGCAGCAAGTGGTAGTGAAACCTTTGCCTAACTATATAAAAAAAATGAAGAATATAAAGGGCATATCCGGCTGTACAGTGCTTGGAGATGGAAGTATTAGTTTAATACTTAACATAGGAGAACTGGCAGCTATAGCCAGTGGGTGTAATGATACTAAGAAATATTGTTTATCAAGTGATTCTTAGGTTCAGATGGAGTTTGCTTATAGGGATGACTCTCTCCAAATGAACCTTATTAACAGTATTCTTAGTGTCTTTAGCACTTAGAATACGTTATCCTTTAGGAGAAGAACTTATCCAGGCGCGTAGCAGTGCTTATTCCCCACTTTGATAGAAAAGCAGAGAACCAAAATTTTTAATTTTGTGTGAATCGCTTTCATAGAGTGCGATGGGGGTGTTAGCAATGGTAGCGATCGGATGAAATAATTTATAGTGAAAGGATTTGTAAATATGAGTGAGTTTATAAGTGAGGTTTGTATCAAACAGGAAGAAGATACACAAAAGGATAAGTACCTTATATTTATACTGGCAAATGAATTTTATGGTATAGAAATTGAATATGTCATTGAGATAATAGGAATTCAGTCCATAAGTAAAGTGCCAGAACTGCCTGAATATATTAGAGGAATAATAAATTTGAGAGGTAAAATTATACCCGTAATGGATGTAAGGCTGAGATTTGGAGAGGAATACAGGGAATATAATGATAGGACATGTATTGTAATAATACAAATTGATAGTATTTCCATAGGTTTAATTGTTGATGGTGTATCGGAAGTAATAGATATACCTGATTCAGAAATTGTAGATCCTCCAGAAATAGGAAAGGGGAAAAATAGGTTTATAAAAGGCATAGGAAAGCTGCAAAATAGCATAAGGTTGCTTTTAGATTGTAATAAGTTATTAGATGATGAAGAAAGAGATGGTTTAGTAGATACTATTTGATACTGAAGGGGTGGAAGTTGTGAAGTGGTTTAATAATTTTAAAATAGGGATTAGATTATTTATAGGTTTTGGTGTGATTGTAATGATTACAGTTATTATCAGCCTATTTGGGATGAATGGTATAAGTAAGATGAATGCGCTGGATAATCAATTGTATGAAAAAATGACGGAACCGTTAGAACAGCTGGTTACAATTAGGAGTTCTTATAGTAATATAGGAACTGCTCTAAGAGATGTAGTTTTATCAAAGAATCAAAATGATATTGCTAAGTATGCAGATATGGTAAATATAAATAGTGATAACTTTGACAATGAGCTGGAAGAATTCTCAAAAACCCTTATAACGGATTTAGGAAAACAAAAAGTCGGAGAACTTAAGGAAGCCAAGGTCAACTACATGAAATTATCTAGTAAAATTATTGATATGTGCAAAAATGGTAAAAATGAAGAGGCTCTAAATTTGATTTATAATGACCTTAAAACACCACAGAGCAATATGGAAAATGCTTTAAAATCAATTGCAACTCTTAAGGTAAGTAATGCAAAGAATTTCTCTGAAAGTAACAATGAAATTGCCAGAACAGTGAAAGAATTAGTTACTGCTTTGATGTGTGTGGGAGTATTGGTTTCAGTGCTGCTTGGAGTATTTATTTCTTCATCTGTAAGTAAACCTATTAAACAAATTATGGAGTCTGCTAATAAAATTGCACAGGGAGACCTTGATGTCTGTATTAATGTTGATTCAAAAGATGAAATAGGGGTACTTGAAAATAGTTTTAAAAATATGGCAGACAACTTAAATGAAGTTATGACAAGTATTAGCTTTGCAGCAGATCAAGTAGCTACCGGCTCTAGACAGGTATCTGATTCCAGTATATCTCTCTCTCAGGGGGCTTCTGAGCAGGCCAGTTCAATAGAACAGCTTACAGCTTCTTTAGAAGAAATTTCTTCAAATACAAAATTTAATGCAGATAACTCAAATGCAGCAAATAAACTTACAGAACATGTTAAAGTTAGTGCAGATGAAGGAAGTTTACATATGAAGGAAATGCTTCAAAGTATGGATGAAATAAGTACGGCATCTGGTAATATATATAAAATCATAAAAGTTATAGATGAGATTGCCTTTCAGACAAATATTTTAGCTTTAAATGCTGCTGTAGAAGCTGCAAGGGCAGGTCAGTATGGCAAGGGTTTTGCGGTAGTTGCGGAAGAAGTAAGAAATTTAGCTGCAAAGTCCGCAGATGCTGCAAAAGAAACTACTTCTTTAATAGAAAATTCAATTAAAAAGTCAGAAAGGGGTACTAAAATTGTAGGTGAGACATCAGAAGCCTTTGATAAAATTGTAAAAGGAATTATGGATATAGATAATATTGTAAGGGAAATAGCGGCTGCTTCTAGTGAACAGGCTGCAGGTCTTGAAGAAATTAAAGGAGGAATAATGCAGGTATCTGAAGTTGTACAGCAGAACTCTGCTACCTCTGAAGAAAGTGCAGCTGCCAGTGAAGAACTTTCAAGCCAGGCAGAACTTATGAGGGAACAGGTTGGAAAGTTTAAATTGAGGAGATTAAATAATGCATAATCCTGCTAGATAATTTTACTTTTGGGTATGTTAAGGGTCATAATATTTTCAAAGTATTATGACCCTAATTGCATGTACATATTTTTATTCTGGAACAACTATAACTAATGTATTGGCATTTTTTAAAACCTTGTTAGTTACAGAGCCTATCATTCTAGCTAAGCCTTTTTTATTAGATTTAGTCATAATTATTATATCATGATTGTCTAGTTTCGCTTTTAATAATATTTTATCAGGGGCAGAGCCAAAGTCACTGTATTTTTCAATTTCATAGCCTTTAAGTTGTTCTTCAGCCTTATTTAATATGCTGTCCATATCTTTTTGTGCTTGTTCTATAACGGAATTTGTTATAGCTATATCATTTGCTATAACTATTTCTTTAATGGTCATAAGTGTTACTGTAACCTTGTCTTCTTTAAATAATTTTTTCAACCAGCTCAGAGAATGCATACTTCGGTCAGTTCCATCCAATGGCACTAAAATTTTTTTCTTTGTCATGTAAAACACATCCTTCCTAAAATAATATATTACGTGATGATTTCTGCATGTTATGTTTTTTATATGTTTTGCAATAATGTTACAAAATTACAAGTTAATTTTATAACAAATATTATTTGGTTAAAAACATTTAGTTAATATTATTATTTGGCTATATAACTGTGTTATATAAACAAGATTATAGTTTATATGAAACCTATTCTGGAATAATGGCAACCAAAGTCTTTGAATTTTTTATAATTTTACTGGTTACAGATCCAATCATCCTGTCTAGGGCTGTCTTTGTAGATCTTGTCATAACTATCATGTCGAATTTATCCTGTTCTGCTTTTTTCAGAATTTTATCATCTGCATAACCAAAGGTAAAATATTTTTCAACTTCATAGCCTTCAAGCTCTTTTTCTGCCTTACTTAAAACGTTATGGCTTGACTGCTCTGCTCTATACATCTTATCTTTTATAATGGTATCTTTTGCCATAAACATTTCTACAACATTCATAAGGGTTATTTGTACTTCATCTTTTTCAAATAATTTTTTTAGCCAATCAAGAGAATGCATGCTTCGATCAGTTCCATCTAAAGGTACTAGAATTTTTCTCTTTGTCATATAAAACACATCCTTTTTAATTATTTATTTTAAGTTTACAGCAATTAAGTCTATACGTTCATTATAACGTTTTCTATATATCTATATATAAAAGTATAATCCTTTGAATTTTATAATACAAGTAATTGTTTTTGTATTTTTCATAAAATATTACAGATTTAAATAATAAATTAGGTGTATTTAAGAGCCTATTTTATGAAATAGTTTTAGGCCTAGGGCAATTAATCCTGATGTTATCATAGGACCTACAGGAACACCTCCCAAGAAAGCAGCAGCAATTACTGCTCCTAAAATTAAGGCCGGCATAATTTCACTGTGACCCTGAACAGTTAAATACTGCATGCCAAGTCCACTTAAATAAGTAGTAAAAAGAGAAACCAGAAGGGCAAATAATCCAAGCCATGAGGTAAAAACACCCTTAATATTTGTATATGTTACATTTCCACTGGCAATGGGTATTAAAATAGAAGCAATAAGTATTACTACCCCCCAAAACAATCCATTTTCTTGTACATAGGGAAATACAAATTTATCTACATTCAAAAGTTTTAAAATCAGAAGAAAACAGGTAGCTAGTGCCACGGAGTTAGCCTTTCCAAGAACAGAAGCAGTTAATATTGCTATTAAGATAATAGTGGATTCCAAACTCAAATCATCTCCTTAATTATAAGTATAATTATTATTAACATTGATACTTGGAAAAAATATATGATTTAAAGTAGTTAAATATGATGTTAATTGAAATTATTAATTTTATTATTTAAAATACTAATATCTACAGTATAAAGAGGAAATTTAGTGTAATATATAGTATTATAGTATTGAAGGCTGTTATAGCATAGACTTAAATTATATTCTAAGGAGGGAGTTTTATGGACGATAGAATTGTAGATTTTAATGATATTAAAAATAGGGCTAGAGAAAAAGATGTGGAGAAATTTGAAGATTATGTATATGGACTTAGTTATGATATGTCTCAAGGCAAGCTTACTATGGCAGATTTTTCTGAAAAAATTCAAAAGTATATGGAAAAGAATAATATATCTCATGAAAAGCTGTTTAATATCCAAAAGGAACTTATGAAAAGATATGGGTTTAATATAGAGGATATAGAAAAACAGATGAAGAGCATGGGAATTGATATACCATCTTTAGAAAAAGGAGCTGATTATGAAACTATTAGAAAAACCTTAAGTTTTCAGGAAAAATATAAAACAGGCATAGGAAATACTGTGATGACTACATATACCATAAATAATTCTGTAAATAATCTATCCATATTCATGAATGAAGAAAAGGTCATTTTGGAAAGTACTGAAAAGATAAATCTTCAGGATCCAGAATTAAATGAATTTTTATGTTCCTATAAAAAAATATTAAAAGATAAGAAGCTTACAATTCATTTATGCGAAAATATGGGTGTATTTGAATATTAGATTATACAGTGTAAATTATTTTTTATGTACATATTAACAATAAATCTAAGCTAAATTATAGTAAAGCACAGGAATATAATCTATGTGCTTTATTATCTCATTTTAATTTTAAAGATTACATACGAGGCATTTGATAATAAGGAGGAGTATGTATGAATATAACAAACCCTCATGAAGATTATGAGTTATTTTTAAAATTGCAATCAGAAAGTGATGACAAACTTGAATATCATAACGGTACAATTTTTAATATGTCTCCAACAAGTATTAAGCATAATGATATAGTCAATAATCTTGTATTTGAGTTAAAAAAATTCTTTAAGGGTACTAAATGTAAAGTACAATCGGAACAAATACCAATTATATTTGAAAATCAAAACTCAAAATATGAATATCAACCAGATGTTTTTGTTATGTGTAATGGTAAAACAAAAGGAGAAAAATACATTTCCATTCCAGCCATTATTTTTGAGGTGCTATCAAAAACCACAGCAAGTAATGATTTATTTGTAAAACCTTTGGTATATGAAAAGTTTGGTGTTAAGGAGTATAATATTGTTCACCAGGATGGTAAGGTTATACAATATGGTTTAATCGATGGGAATTATGATATTATTTCCAATCTAACTAAAAATGAAGAATATAAAAGTATTGCTTTTAATGATTTGAAATTTTCACTTAAAGATATATTTGATTAAAAAATTTGGTATAATACCAGATGATTTAAAACAAGGTATACAAAAATTAGATGTGCCAACATTAGAAGTTATAATTGATAATATTTTAGAATATGAAAATTTAGAACAGGTAAAAAAGTATATTTACTAGGCTGCAAGTATTAAACAGAGATTATAATGCATGGTAACATGCCGATAATTCCTTTACTTTATAGGTTTTAACGGCATTTTTTATAAGGGGTTAATATAAGTTAAAGGTTCTGTGTATCTTTTATTGTACATATAACACCACTTTAAGGATAGAATATATATGAACGTATTTTTAATTAGAGGAGGTGGTTTTATGAACCTAACAAGTACATCCAATAGATTGATAAATGAAAAATCTCCGTATTTGCTTCAACACGCTAATAATCCTGTTGACTGGTATCCGTGGGGAGAGGAAGCATTTAATAAGGCTAAATCAGAAGATAAGCCTATATTTTTATCTATTGGGTATTCTTAGTGGGTACACAAATCAACATGTCATTGGTGCCATGTTATGGCAAAAGAGAGTTTTCAAGATAGTGAAGTAGCTGATATATTAAACCAACATTTTATTTCAATAAAAGTAGATAGAGAAGAAAGACCTGATATTGATAGTATTTATATGAAAGTTTGCCAGTCCCTTATAGGCAGCGGAGGATGGCCTCTTACAATAATTATGACTCCAGAACAAAAGCCTTTCTTTGCAGGTACATATTTTCCTAAAAGTAATGTAGGAGAATCTTTAGGGCTAACAGGTATTTTAGAGTATGTGCAAAAGGTATGGAAAAACGACAAGACCAAGATTCTACAAACAGGGGATAATATATTAAATTTAATAGATAATTTAAGTGAAAATTCATCAGGGGAATTGTCTAAAGACATTTTACAAAAAGCTTTCTTGGAATTTAAACACAGCTTTGATAATTCATATGGAGGCTTTGGAGCTTATCCTAAATTTCCTTCAACTCATAATCTGCTTTTTCTTCTAAGATATTTTTATAAAACTAAGGATGCATCCGCCCTGCAAATGGTAGAAAAAACTCTGGACTCTATGCAAAGGGGCGGGATATATGATCATATAGGCTATGGATTTAGCCGCTATTCGGTAGATAGAAAATGGCTTATACCTCATTTTGAAAAAATGCTATATGATAATGCCTTACTTATTATGGCTTACTTAGAGACTTTTCAGGTTACAGGAAATAAAAAATATTGTAAGGTAGCAGAGCAGATACTTGATTATGTTTTAAGAGATATGACCTCACAAGAAGGGGGCTTTTATTCTGCAGAAGATGCTGACTCTGAGGGAGAAGAAGGAAAGTTTTATATGTGGTCTATAGAAGAGATAAAGGATGTACTGGGGGAAGAGCAAGGAAGTAAATTTTGTCATTATTTTAATATAACATCACAGGGTAATTTCAAGGGGAAAAATGTGCCTAATCTAATAGGGAGTTCTATTTTAGAGGAGGATGTACAGCTTATAAAAAATTGCAGAGAAAAATTATTTAATTACAGAGAAAAGAGAGTGCATCCACATAAAGACGATAAAATCTTAACTTCCTGGAATGGGTTGATGATTGCAGCTATGGCACTATCGGGAAGAATTTTGAACAATAGTAAATATACTTTAGCAGCAAAAAAGGCTGTAGATTTTATCTATAAGAACTTAATTAGAGAAGATGGACGTCTTCTGGCACGATATCGTGAAGGAGAAGCTTCTTTTCCAGGTTATGCAGATGATTATGCATTTTTAATATGGGGATTAATAGAATTATATGAAACAACCTATAATCCGGAGTATCTAAAAAATGCATTGGAACTTAACCAAGATTTCTTAAAACTTTTTTGGGATAGTAAAGACGGAGGATTTTTTCTTTATGGAAAAGATAGCGAACAATTAATCATTAGGCCAAAAGAAATATATGATGGACCTACTCCTTGTGCCAATTCTGCTGCTGCACTAAATTTGCTTAGGTTATCTCATTTGACTACAAGTTATGAATTTGAAGATAAGGTTAAACAGTTATTTGAAAGTTTTGCACATGAAATAGAATCTTCTCCAATATCATGTTCTTTTTCATTAACAGCACTATTGTTTTCTAGATATCCTACAAGGCAGGTCATCATATCTGTAGGGGATAACATTAATGAAGCAAAGAAAGTACTGGATATAATGAATGGAAAATATAATCCATTTACTATTTCACTTTTATATTCTCATTTAAATAAAGATTTAAAAAATATATGTCCGTCTATTGAAAATTATATGGCTATAAGAGGAAAACTTACTGTATATATTTGTGAAAACTTTACATGTAAAGAGCCTATAACGGACATGAATTCATTGGAAAAAATACTATAGGTTGCCGTAAATGAAAAATATTATTTAGTGCGTTGGTGGAGAACATAGAATTCTTGGGCCAACGCACCTTGTTTTGTGTTCAAAGATAATATAAGGATTGAAGATAACTTCTGAATTTAGAAAAAAATAATGCTAAAGATTCTTAAATAAGTTAGTTCAATGTTAGTTGTGTGAAAAATTGAAAAAGAATGTGTACAAATGGTATAATGTATAAATGTTAGAGTTGATTTTTTGTAGAAATAATTTGTTTTAGGATAAATGCGGAAATTAAAAATTGAGATAAAAATTGTTTTATGGAGGAAAATTGTTTATGGGAAATAATTTTTTTGATCTTCATGACTTATATCAAAATGCTAAAAATGATAAAATTATATTTTATTATTGTGGGCCAATTTCACAGGCTACCATTGAAGGAATAGGACATACATTAAGACTAGATTTAGAAATTGAAGAAACTAGAATGAGCGTTTCGCAATCAATATTTTCCGTTTTCATTGAACAAATGCAAAATATTTTAAATTACTCTGTGGATAGAATTGTAAATGATGTTCAGGTTGAAAAAGAACTTAGAGTAGGGGTTCTAGTTATTGGACAAGAAGACCAGCAATTTTATGTGTATTGTGGTAATAAAATTTTCAATGAAGATGTGAAAAATATTCAAGATAAAATTAATGAGATTAGTGGACTTCAAAAAGAAGAATTAAAGGCCCTATACAGAAAGCGAAGAAAAATGGAACTTCCAGAAGGCAGCAAAGGTGCAGGTCTTGGACTTATTGAAATGGCAAGAAAGTCCGGGAAACCTCTTCAATACTCTTTTGAACAACTTGATGAAGAGTTTTCGTTTTTCACCATAAAAGTTACGGTTTCAAGGAGGTAATGCAATATGAATAATTTAATAATTGAAAAAACAGCCTCTACACCACATATTAATTTTAACTATGAAATGAGGAAGCTAATTGTTTCAGGAGAGTCTTTTCCAGAAAATGCAGCAAAATTTTACGAACCAGTAATGAACTGGATTAAAGAATATTTGGAGAAAATAGGAAGAGAAGCGACCCAGGTGGAGTTTGAAATAATTTATTTTAATTCTAGTACCTCTAAGATCTATATGACACTTTTCACTCTTCTAGATCAGGCAGTTAGTAGTGGAAAAAATATTGTAATCAATTGGAGAGCTGCACAAGAAAATGAAACAGCCATTGAGTGTGGGGAAGAGTTTATGGAAGATGTGGAATTTGTAAAGTTTAATATTTTAGTTGAATAGGGAGTATGAAATATTATGGATTCAATTTTTAGAAAAGAAGAAGAAGTATTACAAAAGGCCCAGAAGATATTGGAAACTGGACTTATTGAAACGAAGAAAGATGAGGTATTATATAGGGAGCTTTTAGTAGAATTTAAAAATCTCTTGGAGCAAACTAAGCGAGTTATAAAAATGTCAGATATAATTGGAGCCGAATTAAGTGATAAATGTCGTTCGTTAGATGAAGTTTCAAAGGTAGACTTTCTCACCAATCTATATAATAGGCGATTTTTTAATGAATTACTGATAAGAGAGTGGGAAAGTTGTGCTAGAGGTAAATGTTTTTTGTCAGTACTTATGTTAGACATTGATAAATTTAAAGATTACAATGATACATATGGACATCTGAAGGGAGATAAATGCCTTAAGCTTATCTCAAAATGTCTTAAAAAGGATATTAATGGATCAAGGGATATTGTTGCAAGATATGGCGGGGAAGAATTTGTGGTTCTAATGCCAGAGACAGATTTAGGAAGAGCAAAATATATCGCTGAAAAGATCAGAGAGGAAATAGAAAAACTACAAATTTTGCATGAGGGTTTTCAATGTTATGGCATTGTTACCGTATCTATAGGTGTTGCAGCAACCATTCCTAGAGAAAAATCGTCTCCTGAGAATCTGATGTATATAGCTGATAAAGCTCTTTACAGGGCAAAAGAAAGTGGAAGAAATAGGGTGAATGTGTAAAAAGGAGAGAATTCATGGTACTGAGGTTTAAAAGTATAAAAGTAAAATACACTCTTATAGGACTTGCTATTTGTCTTATTTCACTATTTGTTGTGTCCATTTTTAGTTATATTGTATCTTATAATATAACTTCCGATTTATCTGATAAGAGAGTTCATGAGGCTGTTCTTAGAAATTCAGCAGAAATAGATAACTGGTTCAATAATCATCAATCTGTAATTGATTCACTATCTCAGGATATAGAGGCTTCTGGAGATTTTACTTCCTCTCACTTGTTGAAGCTCTTGCAAAATAAAGTGAAAATACACAAGGATGAGGTCCTTGATTTTTATATTGCATTTGAAGGTAACACACCAGCACTGATTTCTGGCGTGGGATGGCTTCCTCCAAGTGGCTATAATGCTACAAGAAGAGCTTGGTATGAAATGGCACGTGAATCAGATAAAGTGATTTTTACTGAACCCTATGTAGATGCTATGACTGGCAAGCTGGTTATTACAGTTGCAAAAGTTCTTAAAAGTAATAATAAAGTGATTGGTGTACTTGCAGCTGATATCTATCTTACAGAAGTAGTAAAAGTTGTGGGTGAAGCTAAAGTCGCTGAGAACAGCTACGGAGTACTTTTGGACAATAAAGGTAGAATCATTGCACATCCTAATTTAGCTTTTTTACCAACTAAAAATGGATTTAGATCTTTAGATGAAATTCATTGGAAGGATTACAAAACACTAGTTAGCACTCTTTTTACAAAAGGCATAAATAATAAAATTGAGCTAAGAGATTACAATGGAAAGGAAGAGTTTTTCAATTTTAGCAGAATTGATTCAAATGGGTGGTATTTTGGTATTGTTATAAATAAATCCGAATATAAAAAACCGCTTCAAAAGCTCCTTTTAGGTTTTGGAGGTGCTTTCTTGGTGTCAATGTTCATAGCTTTCTTTATTATGATAAAGCTTATGGACACGATGATAAAACCTATAAGATCACTTAATAATACTGTAAAAGATTTTTCTTCTGACAATATGTCGGTAAGAACAAATGTTATATCAGAAGATGAGATTGGGGAACTTAGTCAGAGTTTTAACAAGATGGCAGATATTATTCAGGAGTACAGTCGATCCCTTGAGAAAAAGGTTGAAGAAAGAACTAGTGAGTTGGAAATGAAAAATCAAACTATTATGGAAAGCATAGAGTATGCTAGAATAATTCAAAATGCAATTATTCCAGATATTGGCCTAGGGCTTGGAATTCCTCAGGAAAATTGTTTTTCAATTTGGGAGCCACGGGATACAGTTGGTGGAGATGTGTTTTGGGGTAAAGGAGATGAAGATCATGCACTTTTGGCTGTAGCAGATTGTACAGGCCATGGGGTACCAGGAGCATTTATGAGTATGATGGTAAACTCCATACTAAATGCAATTTCCAGAGAGTTTAGCTATGATAAGCCAGCAGAGATGCTGATGGCAATTAATGCAAGAATTAAAGATGCATTGAATCAGGAACAAAAGGATTCTAAAATAAATGATGGGGCTGATGTGGCATTATTATATATTGATAAAAAGAATAAGCGGCTGGTATTTTCAGGTGCTAAATTAAATATGTTTGTACTCTCAAGTGGGAATACTCAGGTTGTAAAAGGCTCTAAATATAGTGTTGGATATTCCAGGGGTAAGGATGTGCATTATGAAAATGTGGAGGTTCCGTACATTAAGGGTGGAGTTTATTACTTTACTACTGATGGATTCCTAGATCAAAATTATGAGAAAAATAAGGGCGGAATGGGCAGGCGAGGCTTTATATCACTTATTGAAAGCATTTATCATTTGCCAATGGAGAAACAAAGGAACATTATTGAGTATAATATCAAAGAAAAACTTTGCAGTGTTCCTCAAAGAGATGATATAACTGTTATAGGATTAAAACTTTAGTATAAAAAATAAAGCAATTGAAAATATATTACATAAAAACCACTGTATTGTAAATTTAATACAGTGGTTTTGTATCTGTAAATAAGTAAATGTAATTTACTATATTTACAGATTTTTTGTCTATTTAAGGCAAATGATAGGGTATATTGGAAAATAACAATGAAAATAATCCATAAAATATGTAATATAGTTTGACATTATAACAAATTCTACATTATAATTAGAAATAAATGATAATGATAATCGTTATTGTTGCTTGCAATAAATATATTTTAGTGAAGTTAAAATTTAAAGAAGAGGTGATATGTTGAATAATGCAATTTTAAAATATATTTTATATAGTTTGGCATTCTTTGCCGTTGATGGGATTATAAATAAAAATGGAAGTAAAAATTTGGGTTATGAAAATACATATGCTAATATACCAAGTTTTAAAGGAGTTCTAGAAATAAGACATTATATGCCTGGAAGAATAAGATTATATATACCTGTGTTAAAAGAAAATTTAGAGGCAAAAGAAGTTCTTATGACTCAATTAAGCAAAATTGAATTTATTGAGATAAAAGATATAAATATTTTTACAGGAACAATACTTTTAAATTTTAATATAAAAGAAATGAAACCTGTACTTGTAATAGGAATTATTATAAAGCTTCTTGGACTTGAGCACAGCATAGATGATAATAAGGAAAGTTTAATAAAAAAGGAAATAGATAATTTAAAAAATAGCCTTAATTTAGCAGTATATAATAAAACCAATGGAGTAGTGGATTTTGACTCAGTAATTACATTGGCATTGCTTATATCTGGTATGAAATCATGTATAAAAAATTCGCAAGTACGGCCTAGTGGCATAAGTTATTTATGGTGGGCTTATTCTACTATTAAATAAAGGAGGAATTTTATGAAAAATCTAAAAAAATATGTTTTCAAGCATTTCACCAAGGTAAAGATTGTTCATAGTATGCCCGGCAGGATAAGGTTAAAATTGGTAAATGTTTCAAATATACCGGAAGAATATTGTTATTATACTAGGTATTTAGAAAGTGCCATATTCATGCTTCCAGGTATAAAGAAAGTTGATTTTAATCATTTTATAGGAACTATACTTATAGAATACCATGTAGATAAGGTGTATGAGAGAAAAATATTAAAATGGATAGATGTGATAATAAAAGTGGGTATGGATAATTTTGAACTTATTAAAAATTATGGTAAGGATAATCTAGAATATGTTGTAGCTGCAGTGGAACAGCAGCTTAAAGATGCTGTTCATAATATTTGATACTTTTTAACGGGGGAGGATGTTAGATGATACTGATGATACTAAGGAAAAATATGCCTCTATTTAAATGTAATGTGGTACACACTATGCCAGGTAGAGTACGGATAAATTGTAGGGCTTTTGGATATTTGAATAAATTTAATCATAAAATAGAAAAAAATTTAACCAATATGAAGTATATAAAAAGTGCTGAAGTGAATAATGTAACTAAAAATGTACTTATATATTATGATAGAAAATTAATATCTCAGGATGAGATTTTGAATTTATTACAAGAGATTATTTCCAGATATTCAATTACTGTATATAAAGGTGAAAGAGAGGATATAGAAAATACAATATCAAAAGTAAAGGAAGTAAGAGAAGAATCCGCTAAGGATATTCTAAAAAGGGTAGCTGTAAATGTAGGAACTTTAAGTTACTCTTTAATTACAAAAGAAAATTGGAATTTAGTGCAAGGTACATCTATGCTTAGCAAATTCACCACAATACCAGCACTAGTAAGTATGGGGCTAATAGCTCCTCTTTTTAGGACTGGAATAGGTTCTTTCAAACACTCTTTAAAGCCTAATGCAGATACTTTAACTATAATTTCAATTATTTCAAGTTTACTTTTGGGGAAGGATGTATCAGCCCTGACAATAATACTATTGTCAGATGTAGCAGAGCTTTTAACCGCATACACCATGGAAAAGACCAGAGACTCTATAAAAAATATGATTGATTTAAACGAGAAGTATGTATGGAAACAGTTAGGGGACAAAACTGTTAGAAAGGTTTCAATAAAAAGTATAAAGGAAAAAGATGTTGTGGCAATACATACAGGGGAAAAGGTATGTGTAGATGGCAAGGTTTTATCGGGAACAGCAATTATAGATGAATCGTCTATAACTGGAGAATTTGAACCAAGTGTAAAAAAGACAGGGAGTTATGTATTTGCAGGAAGTGTGATTAAAAATGGAAATATAACTGTTGAAACTGAAAAAGCTGGTGATAATACAGTAGTATCCAGGATAATACATCTTGTGGAGGAAGCGGCTTCTAAAAAGGCTGCTATACAGGATTATGCAGATAAATTTGCTGGTTACTTAGTGCCATTCAATTTTGTTTTTGCAGGGTTAACATATTTGGCAACAAAAAGTGTTTTTAAGGCACTGAATATGCTTATTATAGATTATTCCTGTGGAACCAAGCTGTCAACAGCTACTGCTTTTTCGGCAGCTGTTAATACGGCAGTTAAAAATGGAGTGCTTATAAAGGGCGGAAATTATATTGAAGCTCTTTCCAAAGCCGATACATTGATATTTGATAAAACAGGAACATTAACTGAAGGCAGGCCTCAAATAGTTACCATAATTCCAACAGATAAGACTATTGCACAAGAAGATATAATAAAAATAGCTGTGGCTGCTGAGGAAACTTCCAGTCATCCTATGGCTAAAGCCATTATCACAAAAGCAGCTCAGTTGGATATGGAAATTCCAAAACATGGAGATATTATTACTTATGTAGGTAGAGGAAATGAAACCACTCTAGATGGAAAAGTAGTAAAAGTAGGTAATAAAGCTTTTATGGAGGAAAATAGCATAAATACTTCTAACTTACAAAGTGAAGAAGAAATGCTTATATCAAGTGGGGAAAGTATAGTATATGTATCTTTTGACAGTAAACTAATTGGACTTATTGGAATACAGGATAAGATGAGAGATAACATGAGAAAAACAATAAATAATTTAAGACATAAAGGTATAGATGAGATAATACTTCTTACAGGAGATTTAAAAGAGCAGGCTGAAATAGTAGTAGATAAAATGGGCATAGATAGTTATGAAGCAGAACTTCTTCCGGAAAATAAGGTCCAAACTGTATTAAAAGTTCAATCCCAGGGTTCAAAAACTGTAATGGTAGGAGATGGTATAAATGATGCACCTGCCCTTGCTTATGCCAATGTAGGAATAGCCCTTGGGGGAAGTAGTACAGACGCAGCTTTAGAAGCATCGGATATTAGTATTCAAGGAAATGATCCTATGATGTTGGCTTCTGTTATAGATTTATCAAACAAAACTATGAATATAGTGAGACAAAATTTTGGTCTTGTAATAAGTATAAATAGTTTGGGACTTATGTTGAGTGCCGCAGGAGTACTTCCTGTGTTTTGGGGTGCGGTACTCCATAATTCAAGTACCATACTTGTAGTTTCTAATTCGTTAAGATTGCTTTTTCATAATATGGAAAGGGGTATATAGATGGAACAACCTAAAATAACAATTTTATATAGAACAAATAATAGATTAAGATTAAAGTTATCTCATCCGCTGCGAGATGTAAAACAAGCTATTCTTAAAATGGAGGAAAGAGATGGAGTAAAGAGAGTAGAGTATAATCCTGTTACTAAATCTGTACTTATACATTATAACTTGTTAAAAATAGAATTAGAAGAAGTAATTTTAAGAATGGTAATTAGCTATTCTAAACAGTATGATATGGTGCCAGTAAAATTGGTAAGTAATACACCTACAAGAGATATACCTTCTCTTGCCATGTATTCTGTGGGCTTCATTATAGCAGCTGCAGCTATAAAGTTTTTAGAGGTGAATTCAAATAAGAATATAAGAGATTTATTGAACTGGGCTGCCCTTGGTACTACGGCAGGGGCTATAGTAGAACATGGATACAATGAAATAAATGAAAAAGGTGCATTTGATCCAGAGGTGGTTTCTATTATGTATCTTCTGAATTCCATAGGTAAGAAGAACTTTATATGGGCATCTGCGCTTACCTGGATAACTACTTTCGGCAGACATATATTGGATTTTCGCTATGATGAATTGTCTATAAAAGTTAAAGAATTTAAAGATGTATGTACAAATGAAATTTATTTTCAAATATCTCTTTATCATGGAGATGAATTGTATAAAAAGATGAATTTTGTAAGGGCATTTTTAACCAATTTCATTGATAGGCAAAATTTTTGTTGTGGTGGTAATATACTTATGAATAAATATGGAATGGGCACAAATAGAGGCGGACATGACAATTTTAATAAAAAATGCAGCGAAATTATAGTAAATAATTTTTAAATTTAAAATAAATTTTATTTAGTTTAACGTTAAGGAGGAAAAAATCATGTTACAAGCAATTAACAGCGCTCATATTAAAGGGGCATTAGTGGGGGTAGGAGTATGTACAGTAGGATATTACATATATAGGAGGAATCAAAGACAGGTAGATTCTTTCTTAAAGGAAAAAGGAATAGAAGTATGTAAAAATACATCTAAAAGTTATAAATCTATGTCTCTAGAAGAACTTATGGAAACTAAGGAGTTAATAGAGGATATAATAGCAGAAAGACAATTAAGCAGTGAAGAAGCCCGAGAAGTTAAAGAGGCGGCAGATACTACTGTTGAAGCAGACTAATAATTCAGGTGATTCCCCATAAAATTTCATGGGGGATTTTTTTAATGTCTTTTAATTTTAATGTAATATTTATGTTGGAAATTTGTTACTTTAACTATAATTTGTGATATACTATATGTCAAACAATTTTTTATTTTGTTTATTACAGGTGCAAATTAATCAATATTTATTGAAGTTTTGAATAATATATAGTCTATATATCAAAACTAAATGGGGGTGAGTGGAAATGGCTTTAACAGATTTTTTGTTGAGAGTAATCATAGCTCTTGTTTTAGGCGCAGTCATTGGAATTGAGAGACAATATAGACATAGAATAGCTGGAATTCATACTAATGCATTAGTGTGTGTAGGTTCCTGTTTATTTGTATTTTCTTCTTTTTTAATAGATACAGGAGATAAAACACGTATTGCAGCCCAGGTAGTTACCGGTGTAGGATTTTTGGGCGGCGGTGTAATAATGAGAGATGGATTTACTGTAAAAGGGTTAAATACTGCAGCTACATTATGGTGTACAGCGGCAATTGGAGTATTGACAAGTGTAGGTGATTTTACCTATGCTTTTATAGGGGCATTGGTTATAGCAATTTTCAATAGTTTGTCCGGCCCTATATCTAAGGCTATATATAAAATAAAATCACCGGAAAATGAAGAAGAGTATTATTTGTATACCATAAGCATAAAGTGTGATGAAAACGAGGAATTTCATATAAGAACTCTTTTAATGCACATGGTAGCTGAAGAAAAAGTAGTGCTCAGAAATTTGGAAAGTGATAATACTGAGACCCCTGGAATTGTATTTGTAACATCCAAAGTTATGAGCATGGGAAAAAATGATATGTGTATAGAAAAAATAGTAAGCAGGATAAGTTTGGCCTCAGGAGTTTTTGCAATTGGATGGGAAGTGAGTCATTAACATTTTTAAATTTGAAAGGGTGAGTTACTTATTTATGAAGTTATTAGTAAAAAGAATTAACCAAAAAGCTATTATACCATTCTATGCCCATGAAGGAGATGCAGGTCTTGATCTGTTTTCCGTAGAGGAAGTCTTAATAAAACCTATGGAAAGAAAATTAGTATCCACAGGTATAAAAATTCAACTTCCAACAAATACAGAGGGTCAGCTCAGGCCAAGAAGTGGACTTGCACTGAAACATGGTATTACCCTGTTAAATTCACCGGGAACTATAGATGAAGGGTATAGAGGTGAGATAAAAGTTCTTATGATAAATTTAGGCCAGGAAGATTTCCTAATTGAAAAAAGTATGAAAATCGCTCAGATGGTTGTAAAACCAGTAGAGCGGGTATTGGTAGAGGAAGTAAAGGAGTTAAAGGATACAGAAAGGGGAGAAGGGGGTTTTGGTTCCACAGGAACTATTTAATATAAGTTATTAGTTAAGAATTAAGAATGAAGAGTGAAGGAGAATTTTTCTCTACTTTGTTGCGAAAAATTTTAAATTTAAAGTTTCGAAGAAATTATATTTTAGATTTTCTGAAGTTTTAGCGAAAGAAAATCATCCATAACTTTTAATTCTTAACTCTTAATTCTTAACTTTTAGCCAAATTTTCTTATAACTTTAAAATTCGAATAATTGTCCCTTGTGTGTTATAACTAAAGATCTGGAAGAATTATTTTTCGTAAGTTCTGCGAAGTCTTTTGTGATGGAATATTTATCCCAAAAGTGCATTGGTATAAAAAATTTAGGCTTAAGTTCATTTATAAAATATTCTCCCCCAGAAGAATAATATTCTCCAAGTCTTGGATCTAAAGGGAAAAATGCAAAATCTATAGTTTCATCTTTTAATGTGCTTATTTCTTTTTCAAAATTTTCTTTGGCAGTTTTTTGTTCTTCCTTCGAATCCTCTTTCCAGTACCATAAATTTAAATCCCCAGCATGGAATATACTCACTCCATCAATTTTTATAAAAAAGGACACACCTATATCTGTAGAACCATAAGCTTTTATATATACGTTATTTAAATTTATATTTTCATAGGGAGATAAGCTATAGTAATTTTTTTTAGAATTGGTGATTTGTATATCACTGCTAAATATATACTTTATATTGGGGTTTGATTCTTGCCATTTCAATATTATTGGATTGAAGTGATCAGGATGGCTGTGAGAGGAGAAGACTAAGATGTTTTTTTTATCTTTTATAATATCTTTAGAAATGAGTCCATTTTCTAAGGTGTGTTTGCAGGAGTTTAAAGAATCTTTATAGTAGTCAAATATTAAAAAATGATTTAAAGTTTCTACTGCAAAGCTGCTGTGATATAAATAATAAATTTTAATATTATAGTTTTTCATAAATTTTCACCTACCATGTAATTTGAATTATTATTATTATATCATAACAATGTACATATTAGTTTTGTGGAATTTTCTGGTTCACACAGGTAAGGATATGAGATATAATTGTAGCAAATAAAACATATACGAGGAGTGATAACTATGAGATTTGTATTTGACCACAATAATATAAATGTATTAAATTTAGAAAAAAGTATAAGATTTTATGAAGATGCTCTTAATTTTAAAGAGATAAAAAGAAAAGAAGCAGGTGATAAAAGTTTTATACTGGTATTCATGGGAGATGGGACAGGAAAATATCAGATGGAACTTACATGGCTTAGAGATAGAATAGAACCTTATAACCTTGGGGACAATGAAATTCATATGGCTGTTAGGACAGATGATTTAAAAGCTGCTTATGCTCACCACAAAAAAATGGGGTGTATATGTTATGAAAATAAAGAAATGGGACTTTATTTTATAGCCGATCCAGATAGTTATTGGACGGAAATTTTAGGTATGTAGGAGAAACATTTTAATATTTTTATCTTGTAAAATCTTTTACTGAATAAAATCTTTCAGAAGGGATATAATTATAAAAAAATTACTTGGAGGTTAAGGTATTGAATAATGTTAATCTTATTGGCAGGCTCACAAAGGATGCACAAATAGTTGAAATGAAAGATGGTAATAGAAGTGTTATAAACTTTATTTTAGCAGTTACTAAGGATTTTATGAATGATAAAGGTGAAAGAGAAGCAGACTTTATTCCTGTTTCTTATTGGACCAATCATGCAGATAAGTTGTGTTCATATTTAAAAAAAGGCAAACTTATAGGTATAAATGGCAGGATATGTGCCAGAAGCTATGTCAAAGAAGAAATAAAAAAATACGTTACTAGTGTAGAGGCACATAAAATTCAATTTTTAGAACATAATAAGGAAGCTTTAGCATAATTTAAGTATTATTGTTTAAGGCATGTAAATTAAGGCGGAACTAGATAAGTTTCGCCTTGTGTAATTGTGTCTTCAATTATGCCATTTTACCTCAATGCAGCGATTAGCTAACGCCTCTAACTTCTTCAAAGTTGAGGATGATAATCACTGTTGTGCATCTACATAACTCTTTTTAAGGTTCAGGTGGAGGAAAGCATTTCTTTAGTTTAATTGACAGAATAATGATTCCCTTGATAAAATATAACTATAAAGGTAACATTAATTTTAATTTTTAGATTAACTATATATTTCATTAAATTGCTAAAAATTATCTAAGAAGGGTGAGGGTTAGTTTCATGGAGAAGCAAAAAATACTTATGAGTAAGGATTGTATAGATAAGTTAACTTTAGGACTGAAAAGTATAAAGGTAAGTACAACAAATAAATTTGTAATAAAAGAAGTAGAAAAATTATTAAATTTGTTAAAAGATGAGTTAAATAGAGATAATATTCCCCTTAAAGATAGAATACAAGAAAAAATGAAAGAAACAAAGGGACTAGATCCAGATATGAATGCTAATTTATATATATTGTACCGAAATTTAGATAGTGGACATATTAATGAAGAACAGGCTCGAGAACTGTTTGAAACTTACGTGAAAATGGAGTCCTATAGTAAAAAAATTTATTAGGGTAATTTTTTCTAAAGCATTTTCTAAGTATTGCCGATAATAATTTTAATAGTTGTAGTGAAAATATTTTAAATTCGTATACTTCTGTTGAACTCAGTGGGCTAAATGTAAAAAATGTTTTTATAATCTGTATCAAGTGTAAGTGCGGAAATGTCAGATGGTGTTACTAGAAATGTGGAGGTTACTTGAGAGTATCAACAAGATGTAAAATATGCAGGGGTATATATTTGTTAAGGTACTGTGTAAAGGTATAGTAAAGGGGCTAAGTTTGTATTAACAGTAACATAATTAAAATTAGCTTTTAATCTGATATATCTTATATACTTAAGGAGGTGAATCTTATGAGATTAAATTACAATATGCCAGCCTTGATTATGAATTTAGTGCAAAGACAGGCCTTGAACAGGCAAAGCAATAATTCCAGCAGGATATCCAGTGGATATAAAGTAATTACAGCTAAAGATAATCCTAGTGCATTAGTAAAAAGCGAAAATATAAGAATGCAAATAGGAGGGCTTCAATCTGCTACTAAAAATGTTCAAGATGGTGTAAGTATGCTGCAAAGTGCAGAAGGTGGCCTGCAGGAAATTACAAGTATGATTCAGAGAGTAAGAGAGCTTACTGTACAGGCGGGGGGATCAGTTAATGAAGATGATAAAAAAATAATACAGAATGAAATAGACGAAACAGTAGAAGGAATAAATTCCATGGCAAATAGTACAGAATTTAATGGATTAAAATTATTAGGACAGAATAAAACTTTAAGTATGCCAGTAGGAGGTAATTCAGGAGAGAGTGTGAACATACCACAGGTAGATTTAACTAATAGTGGGGAAAGTGTTATTTCAGATTTGTATAAGATTAAAACAGGAGGGGGTAAGGATATATTAAGTGGAGATAATAGCAGTGCATTAAATGCTATAGATAACTCTTTAAATACTATACTTTCCTTGAGAAGTCAATATGGTGCTCTTGAAAACAGATTTCAAACTAGCTATGATAATATGCAGGCTTTAACTGATAGTATGACTGATGCAGACAGCAGTATAAGAGATTGTGATATAGCAGAAGAAATGATGAATTATTCTAAAGAAGACATAATTGTACAGGCATCCACTGCTATGATTGTACAAGCTAATAAGTTGCCTCAGGACGTTTTAAAAATATTGCAAAATATTGGGTGATATAATAGTTTAATGTAAAAATATAAGAGATACTTATTTTTGTAAAGTTTATAAAATAAGTATCTCTTGTATTTTTATATCGACATAAAATTATAACATAGTAATAATTACAAAATAATATAGACTGATTAAGTGTAATAAGAACTTTAATATTATTAATTGGTGTGGTATAATTTGTATTGATAGGTAGTATATATACTTTATTTTGTGCTAATATTGAATTTGTCTAAATAATTAGACAATTATTTACTCTAGTCGTCATAATGGTTCTGACATATAACTTTTAAGTAGCATATTTTTTTTTTTTTTTTTGCATATTTAGGTGGATTGTAGTATGCAATTATGTTAAAATAAAGTATATTAGGTAGAAGTTTTAATTAAAAGTAAAATAAGATTAAAAATTTAATACATATATATAAAAATGCCTAATATTTTCATGGAAAGGAGAAAATTACAGTGTATGTAGGGAATATGTCAAATGATGAATTAGTAAGTACTTTATTGGAAAAAGGACTGGATGCTGCATCGGAAAGAAGTAAAGCTATATCTGATAACATAGCAAATATAAATACTGCAGGATATAAGAGAAAGTATGTTACTTTTGAAGAATCTTTAAAAAATAGCATGTATGATTTAGAACTTAAAACAGATAATGAAAGGCATATTAAATTGGGCAGTGATTATGGTGAGATAGAAACTAAAACGGATAATAGCGGCAGTATGAGGCAAGATGGAAATAATGTGGATATAGATGTTGAAGAAGTAAATCAAGCGGCTAATACTCTTATGTATAATGCACTGGTAAGTCAAGCTAATAGTAAATTGTCTATGGAGCGTTATGTAATAAATGAAAAATAAGGAGAATAGTTATGATTCAGGCTTTCAATACATTAAGAATAAGTGCCAGTGGTCTTTCAGCAGAGAGACTTAGAATGGATACCATAGCTTCTAATATGGCCAATGCAGAAACTACAAGAGGAGCTGATGGCAATCCTTACAGGAGAAAAGTAGCAGTATTTCAGGAAAATTTAGATAAAGAATTAAATAAAAATGGTCAATATGAAGATGTGCCTCTTGGAGTAAAAGCCGTTGGAATAGTTGCAGATACCTCGCCATTTAAAAGAGTATATGATCCCACTAATCCAGATGCAGATGCAGGTGGATATGTATCTATGCCCAATGTAAATATATTAAATGAAATGGCAGATATGATGGCAGCTACCAGATCTTATGAGGCAAATGTAAGTGCTATTGAGGCAGAAAAAAGTATGTTTTCCAAAGCTTTAGACATAGGAAAATAAAGGAGGATAAAATACATAGATGAAAATGAATGAGTATGTACCTAACAGCAGTATATTTGATTTTAATAAAGTGCAGCAAAATAACAATATAGATAATAGTGATAAAAGCCAGAATGAAAATTCCATATCTGACTTTGCTTCTGTACTAAAAAATAAATTGGATGAAGTAAATACCCAACAAGTACAAGCAAACAATAGTACTAAAGAGTTTATAGAAGGAGATAGAAGTGATATACATAATGTTATGCTGGATACTGAGAAGGCAAAAATGTCATTAGAACTTGCGGTACAAATTAGAGATAAATTTGTGGAAGCATATCAGGAATTAAGCAGAACACAGTTTTAGAAGGAGTGCTAATTAATGGGCAAGCTATCACAGATTTTTAAAAATTTGGTAGATAAATTCAAAAAACTCAGTAAGAATAAAAAGATAGCTTTTGGAGTTATAACAGCTGGAGTTATAGCAGCAATTATATTTGGTGGAATATCCTTAGGAAAAACAAAATATGCAGTACTGTTTTCTAATATGGATTCCAGTGACTTAGCAGCAGTCTATAAGCAACTTCAGACAGATAAAGTAGATGTTAAAGTGCAGGGTAATTCAATTTTAGTACCTGAAAATGAGGTAGATGCGGATAGAATGAAAGTGCTTTCAGAAGTTCAGATGACCAATGGAAGTCAGGGATTTGAATTATTCGACAAAAGCAGTCTGGGAAGCACAGATGCTGAAATTAAGATAAATTATCAAAGGGCTCTCCAGGGAGAACTGGAAAGAACCATAAAATCCCTTCCGGCAGTAGAAAATGCCAGGGTACATCTTGTATTACCGGATGATACTGAATTTGTGAAAGATACAAGTCCCGGGAGTGCATCGGTAACTTTAAAATTGAAACCGGGACAACAATTAAGTCAGGACCAAGTAAGAGCATTAGTTTCTTTAGTATCTGGTAGTGTGAAAAATTTACCTAAAGAAAATGTACAAGTTATAGATGATAATATGACTTTATTGTCTAAAAATTTATTTGATAATGAAGGTAATAGTGCTGACAGTACTATACCTGCTGAAAAGCAGCAGCAGCTTAAACAGGAGTATGAGAAAAGTTTAGAGAAAAATCTTTTAAGTATGTTAGAAGCTGTATATGGAAAGGATAAAGTTCAGGTAAAAGTAAATGCAGATTTAGACTTTGATGCTGTACAGCAGGATTCTACAACTTATGATCAAAAAAGTGTTGTAGTAAGTGAGCATACAATAAATGATACAAATACAGGAAGTACAAATAATGCAGCAAGTAGTCCTGTAGATAACAATATGAGCAATACAACTACTAATAATATAAATAATGGAAATTCAACTCATAACGAGGTTACTAGAAATTATGATGTACCTACGGTAGAGCAAAAAACTGTAAAAGCACCGGGTAGTGTAAAACGACTTACAGCATCAATTGCACTGGATGGAAATGTAGATGATGCCACAAAGACATCTATAAGAAATCTGGCGGTTTCTGCCATAGGCTATGATGGTAATAGAGGTGATACTATAAGTGTGGAGGGAATACCTTTTGATACAACTGCACAGGACAACGCAAAAAAAGATATGCAGGATATGCAAAAAGCCGAACAACAGGCAAGCAGAAACAGGCTATTTGCTATTATAGGGGGCATAGCGGCAGTAATAATTGCCATAGTAGTTGGAGTTGTACTTTGGAGAAGAAAACATGAAGAAGATGAATTATTGGAAGGTGACATTAGAGAGGGTATAGATGTAGTTGTGGGTGATGAAGATACTCAGGTTAATGAAAAAATTAAATTTAAGCCTTTAGAATTTGAACAAGATACTGAAGATACTCATATTGAAAAAGAAATAAAAAAATATGCAAAGGATAAACCTGAACAGGTTGCGGATATAATAAAATCATGGTTAGCTGAAGATGAGAGGTGATAAAAATGGCCAGAGACAATCAAAAGTTAACTGGTGTACAGAAAGCAGCCATATTGTTTATAACTCTTGGACCGGAAGCTGCCGCAGGAATACTGAAGAAATTGCCAGAGGCTGAGATACAAAAGATAACTTATGAAATAGCCAATATTAACTCGGTAAAATCAGAACAAAAGAAGGATATACTTCAAGAATTTATGCAAATGAATAAAGCTAAGGATTATTTGCTAGAGGGAGGAGTAGAATATGCCAGGAACCTTTTATCAAAAGCACTTGGCAGTCAGAGGGCTCTGGAAATATTGGATAAAGTTATAGAAGCAACTCAGCAATTCAGGCCTTTTTCTATAGCTAGAAAAGCAGATGCCCATCAACTTTTAAATATAATAGCGGATGAACATCCCCAGACTATAGCGCTTATACTTTGTTATCTTCAGTCAGATAAGTCTGGGCAGATACTGTCTGCACTTCCTGAAAATATGCAAGCTGAGGTTGCGTATAGAATAGCTACAATGAGTAATATCTCACATATGGTAGTAAAAGAAATAGAAAAGGTACTGGATGCTAAACTGTCTTCTGTAGTTAAATCGGATATAAAAGTAATTGGTGGTGTGGAAACAATTGTGGATATATTGAATCAAGTAGATAGGACTACAGAAAAAAATATTACAGAGAGCTTGGAAAAACAGGATGCTGAATTGGCAGAAAAAATCAAGGAATCCATGTTTGTGTTTGAAGATATTATTACACTGGACGACGTATCTATTCAAAGAGTACTTAGGGAAGTTGATACAAAAGAACTTTCATTGGCACTTAAAGGATGTTCTGAAGAAGTGTCAGAGACTATATTTAGAAATCAGTCTAAAAGAGCTGCTGCTGCATTAAAAGAAGATATAGAATTTTTAGGGCCTGTTAGGCTTATGGATGTGGAAAAGTCACAGCAGAGAATTGTAAATGTTATAAGAAGATTGGACGAAGCTGGTGAAATAGTTCTGGCAAGAGGTGGAGAGGATGCGATCATCATATAGAATCATAAAAGGTGACATTATAAGTGGAAATGGCATCAAAAATATAGTTACAATATTTGAAAAAAATATTGAAGAAAATGGAACTAATTCAATTATCAATAGTTATGAAAAAATAATACAATCTATGATAGAAGATGCTAGGAGAAAAAGAGAAAAAATACTTTCTAAAGCCTATGAAGAGGCCGGAAAAATTGAAGAAGAAGCTTATAAAAGTGCAAGTGAAAGAGGATATAAGGATGGGTGCGAAAAGGGATATGAAGAGGCATTTAAAAAAGCTTACCAGGAAGGATATGCTAAAAATATAGAAAAGGCTAGAATCGAGGGAGAAGATATAAAAAATAAAGCAAGTTTAATCTTAAAAGCTTCTGTAGAGGAAAAAAATAGATATTTAAAGGAAAAAGAAGAAGAAATTAAAAAATTCATAATAAATGTAATAGAAAATATTTTAAAGCAAGAGATTAAGAATAATGACAGCTTAAATAATATAGTATTTAATGAACTTTTACAGGTTAGAAATACTGAGACTTTTATAATAAAAAGCAGAAAGAAATATTGTGATGAGTTTAAAAAGGAAATTGACATATGGAGAGAAAGGCTTCCATTTAAAGGAGATATTTTTATAATACCGGATGAAACTGTAGAAGAAGGTACTGTAGTTATAGAAAAAAATAATGGCAAAAGTGTTTTTTCCATAGATATAGCCATGAAAAAAATAAGAGAGATATTTAAAAGTGTAGAATAATATATGTCTTTAATTTAAGGTGATGGTTAAGTGATAAACTTTTATGAATTAAACAGGAAAGTAAAGGTAGCTAGTTTTACCTATCAAGAAGGAGTTGTAAAAAAGGTTATAGGATTAACTATAGAGGTGGAAGGTATAAGGGCTTTTGTGGGAGAGGTATGTAATGTATATAACGAGGATAATGGCAGTATAGCTTGTGAAGTAGTTGGATTTAAGGAAAAAGATGTAATATTAATGCCGCTAGGAGAACTTACTGGAATTTCTCCAGGATGTAGAGTTGTACCTGGCAGAAGACCTTTAAGTGTAAAATGTTCAGAAAAGTTATTCGGGAAGGTTTTAGACGGACTTGGTAATCCACTTGAACAAGATACAATTTCATCTGGCGTTTTATATGAATTAGATACAGATCCGCCAGATCCACTAAAGAGAAAGAGAATTAAGCAGGTAATTTCTACAGGAATACGAGCTATAGATGGATTTTTAACCTGTGGAGAAGGCCAGAGAATTGGTATATTTGCAGGAAGCGGTGTAGGAAAAAGTACAACCCTCGGCATGATTGCCAGATATGCGGAGGCGGATGTAAATGTAATAGCACTTATAGGTGAAAGAGGAAGAGAAGTTAGAGATTTTATAGAAAAAGACCTGGGAGAAGAAGGATTGAAAAAATCTATTATAGTATGTGCTACTTCAGATAAGCCAGCATTAGTTAGGCTAAAGGGGGCTTTTACAGCTACAGCTATTGCAGAGTATTTTAGAGATAAGGGCAAAAAAGTAATACTTATGATGGATTCAGTTACCAGATTCGCTATGGCTCAAAGAGAAATTGGCCTTGCAGTTGGGGAACCTCCTGCTACCAAAGGATATACTCCTTCTGTTTTTGCAAAACTTCCAAGACTTATGGAAAGAGCAGGAATGTCAGATAAAGGTTCTATCACTGCCTTTTATACAGTTCTTGTAGATGGAGATGATTTAAATGAACCTATTGCAGATGCCGTTAGAGGTATACTAGATGGACACATAGTGCTGTCCCGCTCCTTGGCTAATAAAAATCATTATCCAGCCATAGATGTATTGGCCAGCATAAGCAGGCTTATGTCGGAAATAACCCAAGATGCACATAAGAAAAGTGCTTCTTTTGCAAGAGACATGCTGTCTATATATAAAAATTCTGAGGACTTAATAAATATAGGAGCTTACATTAGGGGAAACAACACTAATATTGATATGGCAATAAATTATTATGACAGTATAATAAATTATTTAAAGCAGAGAATGGATGAATACTCCTCATTTAACAATAGTGTAAGTAGATTGAACGGCATGTTTAATTTAGGGGGTAATTGAGATTAATGTTTTTACTTAAACAAGGAGGGGTAATTTGAAAGGATATAGGTTTAGGCTTCAAAAACTTCTTGATATGAGGGTGGATAAAGAGGAAGAAAGTAAGATACAATTTCAACAGGCTCAAAATGAAAGCTTGAAGACAAAAGAAAAACTTATACAAATGGAAGAAACCTATAAAAAGTATAATAATATTTCAAGTGGATCTATTATAGAACAAAAGATAAGACATATTTATATTAAGAACTTAACTTACAATATAAATGAAACCATTGAAGAACTACAAGAAAAAGAAAAAATTGTAGAAAGTAAAAGAGAAGAATTAAAGCAAAGGCAAATGGATAGAAAAACTGTAGAAATATTAAAGGATAAAGATATAGACACTTTTAAAAAGGAACAAAATAGAATTGAACAAAATTTGAATGATGAATTTGCCCTTTATGGATTTATTAGGAGTTTAAGGAGATGATAATTAGTGAAAGGAGGTGAAAGATAAATGATAAGCTTAAATTGTGTACAGTTAGCCAGTATTGATTCCAGTACTAAAGGTTTAGCCTCTGCTAGTAGTAAATCATCCAGTGATACTTCACAAGATTTTAATACCACATTGAAAAAATCTTCAGATAATTCTCAAAATAGGACTTCGAAAGTCCAAGATGTGTCTGACAGTAAATCAGCAGATGAAATCACTGAAGATTCAAATGATACTTCAAAAGACATAAAATCCGTTAACAAAGATGGCAGTAGTAAGAAAGTGGAGTTAAGTGAAAAATTGAAAGGTGATTTAAAGAAAGCTGGTTTTAGTGATGAAGATATAAAGGAATTGGAGGAAAAGTTATCTCAAGGAAGTATAAGTGAAAATAGTTTAATGTACTTAATTAATGTGCTGCTTAAAAATGATGATAACTTGAATCTACAGGGAAATAGCAGTGATTTTACAGATGAAATAAGCAATAAAATAAGCAGTGAAATTTCGCAGAATTTAAATTATATTACTGCAGATAACAAAGAACAAAATACAGGTTTTTCTAGTGAAGATATAGTATCAAAAGTGGTGAAAGAAAATTTAAATGATCTTTGTGATATTTTAGAGCAATTTGGAACATCCAAAGAATTCGATAAAAAGCTTATGGAAAAATTAAGCAGTAATATTTTGTCTAAGTTAGCTCAGGAAGGGAATGTATCTGATAAGGTTAAAAGTGAAGTCAATGCTGCATTGTCAAAAGAATTGAACTTAAATACGCTGCAGGAAGGGTCAATTGGGAACCTATATGGATTTAAAATACAAAATCAGGATACTTCTAACCAGGTGAATATAAATACAGCTAATTTATTTACATCAGCAAAAGAGGAATCCAGTGAAAATATTTCTAAGAAGGGTTCTAATAATTCTTCAGCAGGAAATAATGAATCATTCACAGGAAGTAGAACATCCAGCAGTGAAGAAGATGTATTGAAAAAGATCATAGAGGGAGATACAGGAGATAGGATTTCTAAAGCTATTAATTTCATGTCTCAGTTTAAAAGTTTAAACACAGATAATTCTATACAAAATTTACAAGATATAGTTATAAATAAGAATTCTTTCGATTCAGACATAATAAAAACTTTAAAATATATGGATGTGAATAATGTTAAAGAATTAACCGTAAAGATAAATCCTAAAGAACTGGGGGAAATTACTATAAATCTTACTATGCAGGAGGGGAAATTAAAGGCAGTGTTAACAGCTTCAAACAAAGAGGCCTATAATCTTTTAAATGCCAATTTACAGGATATATCTAATAAAATTCAAACTAATGATATAAAAATTCAAGGATTGTCTTTAAATATATACAATGAAGATGCTACTTTTTTCAGAGATGAAAGTGGAAAAGAACAGTATAAAGATAATAGTGGGCAAAATAAAAATTCAACTTTAAACAATATATCAGAAGATAGAGAAATAGTGCAAAATAATTATTATGACAATAATAATGTAAATATATTGGCTTAGCTTGAAATTATAAAGGAGGTAAAAAATGTCAACATCAGTAAATACTAATACTTCTGATGATAGTGCTAAATATTATTCTGTTTCATCTACAAATTCAAGTACTACTGCAAATGGAACTAAAATAGTAAAAAGCGGTCAGGACATAGATGAAAATATGTTTTTGAAAATATTGTCTGCGGAACTTTCCAACCAGGATCCAACTGACAGCAGTTCTCAAAGCTCAACGGAATATATAAGTCAGCTGGCACAATTTTCTGGTCTTCAGCAGATGACTAATTTGAACAGTACAAATAAGATTAGTACGGCAAATTCACTTATAGATAAAAGTGTAACTTTAAGCGATACAGACTCCCAAGGAAATTATATTACAGGAAAAGTAGTTGGTGTAGTGAAGGATGGAGATAATGTAGAACTTAAGGTAGTGACAGGCACAGAGACAGACTCTGCTGGAAGTACATCCTATACAACTGAGAACTTTAATATAGATGATTTGACTCAGGTAGATGATTCTAATGCATATAATACAACTGCAAGTGATACTATGCTTTTAAGTGCTACTTCTCTTATAGGTAAACAAGTTGAGACAAGCCAGACAGATGACAGCGGAAATTATTACAGTGGAGTTGTTCAATCTGTATCTAAGGGAACAGATGGCATAACTGTAAAAGTAAAAATTTCTGACAGTGAAACTAAAGATTTTTACTTTGATCAGATTTCAAAAGTGGAAAATTCATAAAAAGTGAGTGTGATATCCATGGCATATAGAATTATTAATGGTAAATTGCACTTTGTCGGGGACTTACCTCAAGTATGTAATAAACAAAATTATATAAAAAATACTTCGAATAAAGTATCTTTTAAAGATACTTTCAACAGTGAAATGGATAAAGCAAATAGTTTTACCATATCAAAGCATGCTGCGGAAAGACTTAAAAGTAGAAATGTAAATTTAAGTAAAAATGATATGAAAAATATAAATTCTGCTATAAATAGGGCGGAAAATAAAGGATGTAGGGAATCTGCACTGCTTTATAAAGATACAGTATTTATTACTTCTATAAAAAACAGAACTGTGATTACAGCTGTGGATAAGAATTCTAGCAGTGATAATGTATTTACTAATATAGATAGTATGGTGATAGTGTAATTGATTATTAAATGGCTGGACCTTAGGGAAGCCAGGTTTCGTGGAGAGATTGAAGCGGAACAAAACTATTAAATTTAAAATTGGAGGGAAATATATATGTTACCATCATTGTATTCAGGAATTAGTGGACTTAGGGCTAATCAACAAAAATTAAATATAATCGGAAATAATATAGCCAATTCATCTACCACGGGATTTAAAACGCAGAGTATGAATTTTCAGGATATGATAAGCCAAAATCTTTCAGATCCAAGTGCTCCCAGCAACAGCATTGGGGGAGTTAATGGAAAACAGAGCGGTCTTGGGGTGAAGATAGGAGGTATAAGTACAGATTTTACCACAGGAAGTATGGAAACTACAAATAGAAATTTGGATTTTGCCATAGATGGTACTGGATATTTTGTAGTGGGTACGGGGGCATTAGGAACAGATTCTACTACAACAGGAGTTGGAATTGACACTTCTGATAATATATTAAATGGGAGTGGGGCAACTGCACCCACAGATACAGTAACTCCCTATTACACAAGAGACGGAGCCTTTTCTCTGGATGAATATGGTAATCTTGTGACGGCAGATGGCCATAGGGTTATGGGATATCAGGTAACGGATGGCACTAATGCCGCCACTATAACATATAATAAAAGTTCACAGAATACTATAGCTTTTGCAGATGGTAGTGGTACTGTAACAGCAGTTACAGGTCAATTGGTACCCTTATCTATTCCGGATTCTGTAACTAAAAGTACTGGGGAGGTAAAAGTTAAAACTTTTTCTGTGGGGTCAGATGGTTACATAACAGCACAGCTGGCAGATGGAACAACAGCTGCCCTAGGACAGATAGCTATGGTGTCCTTTCAAAATGAAAGTGGCCTCTTAAAACAAGGGTCGAATTTGTATACTGCATCTTCAAACTCAGGTCAGCCTATAGTAAGAACCGGAAAAGGGGATACTACCATTGCTGATAACAGTGGAGGTTATGGAGACATGTCCCAGGGAATGCTTGAAATGTCAAATGTGGATCTGGCCCAACAGTTTACAGATATGATAATAGCAAGCAGAGCTTTTCAGGCAAATGGAAAGATAATAACTACAGATGATGACATACTTCAAGATTTAATAAACTTGAAGAGATAATTAAATTTTAATTTGAAAATATATTGACTTAATAAATGTAGGTAAGTGACCCTGTAGATTGTCAATATATTTTCAAAATTTAATTGAAATTATAGTTTGTATTAATTCATTAATAATGCATATATATTTTCGATAATTTGCGATAAATTACACATATTAGTGATTTGATTTATAAATTTTACATTGAATCCAATGCCCGGAGGTGTTAAAATTTATCCGAACGCTACCATTGCTAATACTCCCATCGCACTCTGTGAAAGCGATTCACACAAAATTAAAAATTTTGGTTCTCTGCTTTTCTATCAAAGTGGGAGATAAGCACTGCTACACACCTGGATAAGTTCTTCTAAGGTTCAGATGGAGAAAAGCATTTCTCTATAGCAAACTCCACCTGAACCTAAGAATCACTTGATAAAAGGCTTTGAAGATGTTAAATATTTTAAGGAGGCATTTTATGATAAAACTTACAGGACTGGATGACAAAGAATTTGTTATAAATTCAGATCATATAGAGAAATTAATAGAAACTCCACAAAGTGTAATTACCCTTATAAATGGAAACAAATATATAGTTAAGGAATCTAATGATGAAATAATTAAAAAAGTTATAGAATATAAGAGAAAAATATATATTTAGATAACTTTAAAGAAATAAATTTACAATTTTATATAATATTCGTACATAATATTTTGAAAGGAGAAAGCACCGTGGAAAATAAGGAGAAAAAAAAAGGTGGAATAGGCTTAAAGGTAATTTTAATAGTGTTTTTTCTTGTAGCAGCAGTGGGTATAGGAGTTTATTTTGGATATAGTAAATTTTTGAAAAGCACAAATTCAGATTCTAACAAGAATGCTTCCACTTCAGTACAGGCCCAAGGTCAGAATGGCCAAGGTTCAGCCTATCTTCAGCAAGTAGTTTCAGCAAAAACCTTTGATTTGAAGGATTTTACGATAAATTTAGCAGATGAAGGCGGAAAAAATTATTTAAAAGTGAATGTATATCTTGGTTATGATGACAAAAAGCTAGATACAGAGTTAACGGATAAAACACCAATTATAAGAGATGCAATTATAGAGATTTTAAGAACTAAAAAGGTAGCGGATATAAATTCTAAAAATATGGACAATATAAAGATGCAAATTATTCAAAGAATAAACCCTATGCTGGAAAAAGGGAAAATAAATAATATATATTTTAGTGATATATTAACACAGTAAAATATGTAGATGATTTCTATAAATTTAGTTTAAAGTGGAGAAATTTATATGGATTTTCAATTATGGTGGATGATTTTTAAAATAATTATATCTTTAGGTTTTGTACTCTGTCTAATATATGTTTCTGCAAAATATGGGGGGAGTAAGCTTCAAAGCATTCAAAATGGTAGGTATGTAAAAGTAATTGAGAGAACTCAGCTTTCGAAAGAAAACAGTCTGTTGGTAGTAAAAATTGGAAGTAGGGCATATGTAATTTCATCCACTAATAGTAAAATTGAAATAGTATGTGAGTTGAGTAATACAGAAATATCAGAAATAGAAAATGTAAAAAGTATATATGAATACAGGGATCTAAAGGATTTATACAATAAAATAGGATTAAAAAATATATTAAAGAAAACCAATGAAAATTTTTTGATTAAAAAACTCAGGTTTAAAAAGGAAGATAAAGATGAAGTGTAAATTTAATAAAAATATTATAACTATTTCAGTTTTAATGATGTGTTTTATTATCTCAACAGCTTCCAAAGTTCATGGTGCACCAACAGATTTTCCTATACCCAATATAAATATTTCTGCAAATAATGCTACCACACCCCAGCAGTATGTAGATAATATAAACTTACTTATAATGCTTACAATACTTACACTGCTTCCATCTTTTATAATGATGATGACAAGCTTTGTAAGAATTGTAGTGGTTTTCGGATTTTTGAGAACTGCTATGGGAACACAGCAGTCTCCTCCTAATCAGGTATTAGTTGGACTTGCCCTTTTTCTTACAGTATTTATTATGTCACCTGTTTATGGGAAAATAAATTCTCAAGCTGTACAACCCTATCTACAGAATAAGATAACTCAAGAGCAGGCCATAGAGGAGGGAGCAAAACCTCTCAGGGAATTTATGTTAAGGCAGACAAGACAAAAAGATCTTAAATTGTTTGTGGATGAAGCTAAATTGAATTATAAAGTTACAAAAGATAATGCGCCACTTTATGTAGTAGTTCCTGCTTATATGATAAGCGAATTGAAGACTGCGTTTCAAATTGGATTTTTGCTTTACATACCTTTTATGATAATAGATCTGGTGGTGGGAAGTGTACTTATGTCTATGGGAATGTTTATGCTTCCGCCTGTAATGGTATCACTTCCATTTAAGCTGCTTTTATTTGTAATGACAGATGGATGGTACCTGTTGGTAAAATCTTTGATTACGAGTTTTTCATGAGGTGAATTTTATGAGTGAAAATATGATAATGGGTATTATAAAAGATGCCATACAAACAGGACTTTTAATTTCGGCACCTATTTTAATAATTTCAATATTAGTAGGTCTTATAATAAGTATATTTCAGGCAACTACCCAGATACAGGAACAGACCCTTACTTTTGTACCTAAGTTGATAGCTATAGCAGTGGTGGGACTCCTTACAGGAAGCTGGATGCTTCACCAGATAGTAAGCTTTACTGAAAGAATTTTTACATATATAGCTAATATAACTCAGTGAGGAGACAATTAAGAGTTAATAATTAAGAGTTAAAAGTTTTGGATGGCTTTCTTCCGTTAAAACTGCAGAAAATCTAAAATGAGTTGTGTGGAGTGGAGTAAATTTGATAGATACTTTGTATTTTACAGCTTTAATACTTGTAACAGTGAGGATGTTTTGTTTTTTTACAATGGTTCCCATATTTTTTCCTAGTGGAACTCCAAGTATAGTAAAAGTAGGCTTAACTTTAGTTATGTCATATATACTTTTGCCAGGAATAGATTATTCTACTATAAATACTATAAGTAGTACTATACCATTTGTATACAACTGTATAAATGAAGCTGCAGCAGGGTTGACTTTAGGTTTTTTGGTAAGTTTGTGTTTTACAGCTTTTAGAATTGCAGGAAGCTATATGGACCTGCAGATAGGGCTTTCCATGATGAGTATGTTTGATCCAAATTCCAATAGTTCCACTACTCTTTTAGAACGCCTCATGTACTGGTTTAGTATGGTAGTTTTTCTTGCGGTAGATGGACACCATATGTTGATAAAATCTCTAATGGACAGTTATAAAGCTATAAAGCTGGGTAGTTTTTTCTTAGCTCAAGACTCTATCAATGTTGTAATAAAAGCATTTATAATGTATTTTTCCTTAGCTTTAAAAATAGCAATACCAATACTACTTATAATTTTTATAGCAGATTTGACCATGTCTCTTATTGCAAGAACCGTTCCTCAGCTTAATATAATGATACTTGGACTTCCTATTAAAATATTAATAGGACTGGGTTCCTTCTGTTTTGCACTTCCAATATTTTTGAGGATTATGGAAAATTCTTTTCAGGCCATACCTGATTCTATAAAGGGTTTTTATAATACACTACCTCTACTTATAATATTTGCATCTGATGATAAAACAGAAGAGGCTACTCCCAGAAAAAAAAGTGATGCCAGAAAAAAAGGACAAATTCCAAAAAGTAAAGAAATAGCCCTGGCCTTAACACTTTTAGCTTCTACATTAGTCATACTTGCCTTGGGAGGATATGTAGGTTCTCAGGTAAAATCTACTATGATAGCATTTATAAATAATTATCTGACTATGTCTTTAGATTATGCAAGTGTTCAAAAAATAGCTTTTATAACTATATGGAGATTAGCAATTATATTCTTGCCTGTAGCTGTTCCTATACTTATTATGGGGATACTTGCGAATTTTTTCCAGACAAGAGGGCTTGTAACTTCCCAGCCACTGAAGCCAGATTTATCAAAGCTAAATCCCATAAATGGATTTAAGAGAATGTTTTCCATGAGGGCTATAATGGAACTTCTAAAAAGTCTATCTATAATAACTGTAGTTGGCATAATAGGATTTAAATTTGTAAAAGATAACTATTTATATATAATGACTCTCAGCGATTTAAATTTTGAAAGTGTAGCAAGTGCTATTTCAAAACTTACGGTAGACATATTTTTTAGAGTAGCTATGATAATGATATTTATAGCTATTATAGATTACATATTTCAAATCTTTCAATATAATAAAGATTTAAAAATGTCCAAGCAAGAAGTTAAAGAAGAGTATAAGCAGGATGAAGGAGATCCACAGATTAAAAGTAAAATAAAGCAGAAACAAAGAGAAATGGCAATGAGAAGGATGATGCAAGAAGTTCCGAAAGCTACTGTGGTAGTAACAAACCCTACTCATGTAGCTGTAGCACTTAAATATGAAGAAAATCAAAATGCACCTGTAGTTTCGGCAAAGGGACAGGATTTAGTAGCTCTCAGAATAAAAAAAATGGCTAAAGATAATGATGTCCCCATAATTGAAAATCCACCTCTTGCAAGACTTATATACAAAGAGGTGGATATTGATAAGGAGATTCCTATGGAAATGTATCAAGCAGTAGCAGAGATACTGGCTTTGGTTTATAAGATGAGGTGATATTTTTGGAAGGAAGCAAAAGGAGATTTAGTTTAAAAGACAATGTAGATATAATAATGGCTCTGGTAGTTATTATGATAGTGTTTATGATTATAATACCTATGCCGCCGGGAGTTTTGGACGTTTTTATGTCTTTTAATATAACATTATCTGTAATAATTATACTTTTAACTATGTTTACCACGGAGGTACTTCAATTTTCTATATTTCCTACTTTGCTTTTGATTACTACTTTGTTTAGATTAGCACTTAATGTATCTTCTACAAGACTTATATTAAAAGATGGCTATGCAGGAGAAGTTATAAATTCTTTCGGAAATTTTGTTGTAGGTGGAAATTACATTGTGGGAATAATTATATTTTTGATTATAGTAATTATACAATTTATAGTAATAACCAATGGTGCTGGCAGAGTATCAGAGGTTTCTGCCAGATTTACATTAGACTCCATGCCTGGAAAACAGATGAGTATTGATGCAGATTTAAATTCAGGATTAATCGATGAAAATGGAGCCAGAGCCAGAAGAACTAAGCTCCAGATGGAAGCGGATTTTTATGGAGCTATGGATGGTGCTTCTAAATTTGTAAAAGGTGATGCTATAGCTGGACTTATAATTATGGTTGTAAATATAATAGCAGGAATAATAATTGGGGTTGTAATAAAGGGAATGGATATTTCTACATCAGCCCAGACTTATACTAAACTTACTATAGGTGATGGACTAGTAACTCAAGTTCCGGCTCTTTTAATATCTACAGCCTCTGGTATACTTGTTACACGTTCTGGAAGCAGTGAGAATTTTGGTACACTGGCTATGAAACAGCTTACAGGGTTTCCAAAAGTAATAGCAATGGCCGGGGCAGTTCTTTTCTTTTTAGCAATTATACCCGGACTTCCACATGTGGCGTTTTTTATATTGGCAGCAGCTTGTGGAATAGCAGCGTATCTTTTATATAAGGATGAAAAGGAACAGAGCATACAGCAAGTTGAAATGGAAAATCAAGAGATGACTGAAATAGAAAATAGGGAACCAGAAAATGTGATGAATCTTATATCTGTAGAGCCTATGGAAGTAGAAATAGGTTACGGCTTGATACCACTTGCAGATGAGGGTTCAGGGGGTGATTTGCTTCAAAGAATAACTTCAGTTAGAAGGCAGTGTGCCATTGAAATGGGAATAATAGTACAGCCTATTAGGATTAGAGATAATTTGCAGCTGAAGACCAACGATTATGTTATAAAAATAAGGGGTACGGTAATGGCAAGAGGAGAGCTTATTCCAAATATGCTGTTATGTATGGATCCTACTAATTCCAATGTTGCTATTCAGGGTATAAGTACAGTAGAACCTTCTTTTGGACTGCCCGCTGCATGGATTAATAAGGATCAAAGAGAAGAAGCAGAAATTAAAGGATTAACAGTAGTAGACCCCACTACTGTTATGGTAACCCATTTAACAGAAACCATTAAGAATCACTCTTATGAATTACTTGGAAGACAAGAAGTTAAGATAATAGTAGATTCTGTAAAAGAAAAATATCCTACTGTAGTAGAAGAACTTATACCGGATTTGCTTACAATAGGTGAGGTCCAAAAAGTACTTCAGAATCTCTTAAGAGAAAGGGTATCTATAAAGGATATGGTAACTATATTAGAATCTCTAGCGGATAACTCCAGAAGCACAAAAGATATAGAGCTTTTGACAGAGTATGTAAGATTTTCTTTAGGAAGAAGTATATGCAATTCTTTTATAGATGAAAATGGAGCTATGGTAGTGGTCACTTTATCACAAGAATTGGAGAGTTTGGTAGGTGGTAATATTCAAAAATCTATGCAGGGTTCTTTTCCATCTGTAGATCCTGATACTACAAGTAAAATATTAAATTCCATAAAAAAAGTATTGGACTCGGTTTACTTCTATGAAAACCAACCTGTAATACTGGTTTCACCTAAAATAAGGGCACCTTTTAGAAGATTAATTGAAATGGTATTTCCGTCGGTAAATATACTATCATTAAATGAAATACCAAATGATGTGGAGATAAAGACTGAAGGAGTGATTTCAATATAATGATCATTAAAAGATATAAAGCCAATAATATGAATGAAGCCATTACTAGGATTAGATATGAATTAGGAAATGAAGCTATAATTATAAGTCAGAGAAAAATCAGAAAAGGTGGTATATTGGGTTTCTTTTCTAGAAAAATTTTAGAAGTTACTGCAGCTGTAGACAATAAAAAAGAAGAAAATAAAAATGGGCAGTATAGTAATAAAGATGATATGAAGCACAGTGTTGAGGCTATAAAAAAAATAGTAAACAGCAAAATGAAGGACACAAATTTAGATAGCAAAGCTGTAAATGAAGGCAGTGTGAAAGATTCTAATATATCTAGAAGTTTTTATGAGGACAGTATAATAAATAAAAATAATGATGTCCTTATAAAAGAAATGCAGCAGATGAAGTATATGTTAAATGAAATGATGAATGGTCCCTATAAAAATATAGGAAAAAGTAAACTACAAATAAAGCTTGAAAACAGTGATTTTAATAGTAGTGTAGTAAGAAAAATATTAGATAGCGTAAATGCAATAAAGGACGATAGAAAAGATGAGGAAAAATTAAAAGAAGTAGTAAAAAGTATGATAAAGGTAGATGATAAAAATCTTGAACGTACAGCTGTACTAGTAGGCCCTACAGGGGTAGGTAAAACTACTACCATTGCCAAACTTGCAGGTAAATTTGCACTTGTTGAGAAGAAAAAGGTAGGCCTTATAACTGTAGATACATATAGGATAGGGGCAGTAGAGCAGCTCAGAACTTATGCAGATATAATGAATATACCTTTTCAAGTAGTATTTTCAATGAAAGACATAACACGGGCTATGGAAAGTATGTGTAATTGTGACATTGTTTTAATAGATACCACAGGCAGAAGCAGTAGAAATGAAATGCAAATATCAGAATTGAGAGCTTTTATAGACAAGATTGAAACCAACAGTGTACATTTAGTAATAAGCTGTACTACTAAGAATAAGGATATAGATGTAATAATAAATGGATATAAACAGCTAAATTACAATGATATAATAATAACCAAATTAGATGAAACATGTAGTTATGGTTCTATATTGAATATAGTACAGTCAGCTAAAAAACCTATAAGCTTCGTTACCACAGGGCAAAATGTTCCAGAGGACATAAAGATTATGAATTCTGAAGAATTAGTAAACCTTGTATTGGGAGAGGATATTGTATGCTAGATCAGGCTGAACAGTTGAGAAAATTAGCTCAAGTAGACAAACAGTTAAAAGTAGATACAGTATATAATACAAGACCTGTAATAATAGCAGTTGCTTCTGGTAAAGGGGGAGTTGGAAAAAGTAATTTTGTAGTAAATGTATCTATAGCACTGCAAAAGATGAATAAAAAAGTTTTAATATTTGATGGAGATATGGGTATGGGCAATGATGATGTACTTATGGGGTTTTTACCCAAATATAATGTGTATGACATAATTTTTGGAGATAAAACCGTAGAAGAGGTGATTATCAAAGGACCGTTTGGAGTAAAATTGCTTCCAGGAGGAACTGGAATTTTAAAAATGGAAGGAATAACAAAAGCTCAACGAGAGGGTTTTATAGAAAAATTATCTTTATTAAATGATTTAGATTATATAGTACTGGATACAGGAGCGGGTATAAACAGAGATGTGCTAGGTTTTATAACTTGCTGCCAGGAATTTATTGTAATTACTACACCAGAACCTACATCTCTTACAGATGCATACAGTTTGGTGAAAGTTGTGAATCATTTTAAACTAAAGGACAGGGCTAAGGTTATTGTAAATAGAAGTATAGATGCTAGAGAAGGGGAAAGGACGTTTAATAAATTTAATAGTGTAGTAAGTAAGTTTTTAAATATGGAACTTCAATACTTAGGCTTTGTATCCGATGATAGAAAGATTATACAAGCTGTTAGAAATCAAATTCCATTTTTAATAAATTATCCACAGTCAGAGGCGTCAAGGGATATAAATTTTATAGCAAATAAGTTGGCAGGAATTAAGGAACCTGAAACAAAAGTTAGCATTCAAGGTTTATTCAAGAAGATTTTTGATATTTTTTCATAATTTTTATCCGAACGCTACCATTGCTAATACTCCCACCTTCTTTAAAGTGGGAGATAAGCACTGCTACGCGCCTGGATAAGTTCTTCTAAGGTTCAGATGGAATAAGTATTTCTCTATAGCAAACTCCACCTGAACCTAAGAATCACTTGATAAAAGATATTATAAAGCAGCATATAAAAAAGGAGCGAAGGGGGACTAAGATTATGGCTTTGGCAAATGAGTTAAGTATAAAAGAAGAATTAGTTAAAAAGTATCTTCCACTGGTAAAATATATTGCTTCTAGAGTCATAATAGGAAAAACTAAATATATTGAATATGAAGATTTAGTTAGCTATGGAATGTTAGGACTAATGGATGCAATAAATAAGTTTGATAAAGATAGGGGAATGAAGTTTTCTACTTATGCCTCTATAAGAATAAAAGGTTCTATGATAGATGAGTTAAGAAGAAATAGCCCTATTTCCAAAGGGGCTATGGATAAACTTAATAGGTATAATGCAGCAGTAGAATCTCTTCAGGGAGAGTTGGGAAGAGAACCTAGTAGTATTGAAATATCTAATAAGTTAGGAATATCTTTAAAAGAAATGATGGAAATTGAGAATCATATAAATTATATATCCATGGTGTCTTTAGAAGATTTGATATTTTCAGATGAGGATAATATTCCTATCATGGGTACTATAGAAGATACTAAGAGTCCTAGCCCTGAAAAGAGCCTGGAGGAAAAGGAAAAATTAGAATATTTGGCCAAAGCTTTAGAACTTTTAAATGAAAAAGATAATTTGGTACTTACTTTATATTATTATGAGGAATTAACCTTAAAAGAAATAGGACATATTTTAAATGTATCTGAATCAAGAGTATGTCAACTTCACGGTAGGGCAATGTTGCATTTAAGGAAAGCTATGATGAAATTAAAATACATATAATTCCTAAAATCTGTTGAAATTTCTTTATTGTATAGGATGATCATGGGGACTTTAAGAGGAGAAGTATTATGAGTGTAATTGTAGTAGTTATATTAATTGTTACGGGGATACTTCTTATAGCACTAAATTTTAGTGCAGTGCTTAAGGAGAAAAAAACTTTTCAATATCAATTAGACCTAAAACAAAGTAGTATGGAAGATTATAAGCTTGAAATTAGTAAAGTAAGAAAAGAATTTTCAGAGACAATATTTAGACTGCAGAAAGAAATTGAAGATTTGAAATGTGGAACAAAAGACCAAAGTACTGGAATTATGTTATATAATGGCAAGGGCAAAAAAATCACTGAAAATGTCAGTTTAAATGATAATAATGAAAAAGATATTTTAGTGAAGATCGCAGAAAATCAAATTAAAGATCAACATATTGAAAATAGTAATAATATTAAAATTCATAAGATAAGAGAATTGCTTAAGCAGGGTATGTCTATAGATGAAATATCTGAAGAAACAGGCATTGATAAGGGGGAGGTTCTATTAATAAAGGAGTTATATACAGAATAAGGATAATTTTTAATTTTTTTAGTGATAGAAAGATATTAATAGGGATAGGCATAGGAATTTTAATAACTACCTTTGTTATGGGTGGTGTAAAAGTTCAATATCAAATGAGTAAAAGTCAAGTTGAAGATAAAGCTAGATCTATGGGGATGAAATATCCAGATGAAATGAAAGTTATAGATAATGGGGAGGGGAACAAATGATTAGAAGTTTTTATACAGCTGTATCTGGTATGGTGGTTCAAGAGGCAAAACAGGATGTAATAACTAATAATTTAGCTAATGTAAATACTGTTGGATTTAAACAGGATAATCTAAAAACTACTACATTTGATGATGTGCTTTTACAAAATTATGATAAAATAGTAAATGGCAAGAATGTGAAAAATGTAATAGGATCTATAAGTTTCGGAAGTAAGATAGATTCAGTTAATACGGGGTTTACTCAAGGGACTATAGAATCCACTGGAGTACCTACAGATTTCGCTATTGATGGGAAGGGATTTTTTACAGTTCGGAGACAAGACGGAAGTGAGTTTTACACTCGGGATGGGCATTTTCATGTAAATACAGCTGGATTATTGGTAGATGATCAGGGAAATGATGTTATAGGAAGGAACACTCAAACGGGAGCTTTGGGTACAATAAACGTAGGAAATGGAGATATAACTTCAGATCCCTATGGAAATATAAGTATCAACGGAACACAAAAATATAAGTTCTATACAGTAGATTTTAATAATTATAATACTCTTACTAAAGTGGGAGATAATTTATACACCGGGCAAAATGCGGTGGAAACAAATGCAGTAGTGACACAAAAATCCTTGGAAAAATCAAATGTAAACTTAGTAAGTGTAATGTCTGATTTGATAACTACCATGAGAACTTTTGAAACTAATCAGAAGGCAGTACAGTCAATAGATGAAACCTTGGACAAATTAGTAAATGAAGTGGGAAAAGTATAAGGTGTTTTAAAATTAAATGACAAATCCAATGTATCTTATATTTTTTATTAAGGAGGGTTTTTATGCTTAGAGCCATATGGAACAGTGCAAGTGCCATGAATGCCGAACAAGAAAAACTCAATAGTATATCTAATAATATAGCAAATTCAAATACTATTGGATATAAAAAAGAAGTTGTAGATTTTCAGGATTTGGTATATGAGACTTTGAATAGAAAGGGATATCCAGTTAGTGCACAGGGAAAAAATACAATTAATGGTACAGGAGTAAGAACCACAGAATGGCTTAGAGACAACTCACAAGGCAGTCTTGAAGAAACAGGGTTAAAGACAGATATGGCAATAGACGGGGAAGGATTTTTTAGGGTAACCCTTCAAAATGGCACTGAAGCTTATGAAAGGTCGGGAAATTTCAATGTAGATTCAGGTGGATATTTAGTTGATGCAAATGGGAATAGATTGGAAGTAAATCTTACAGGAGAAGGTACAAACCTCTTTAATTCGGGAGTGCTACTTAAAGATAATAACTTTACAGTAGATAAGCAAGGACAGGTATATATGAATGTAAATGGCCAAAGTGTACTATATGGAAAGATAAATATTTATAGCGCGGTGGGACAGGATTCTATGATTCCTATTGGAAATAATTTATATCAACCGGCAAATAATGTGCAAATGAATCAAAATAGAGGTGCTGGCGTACTTCAGGGGTATTTAGAACAATCTAATGTGGATTTAAGCAGTGAAATTACGGATATGATATTGACACAGAGAGCTTTCTCACTTGCATCAAAGGGACTTACTACTGCTGATGAAATGTGGGGACTTATAAACAGTATGAAAAAATAACTAAAAGGTTAGAACTCTTTTTAAAACATTACATAAGTCTAAAATAATTTTATGTAAACATATATGTTATATAGACATATAATATAAGGATGTAATATTTTCAGGAGGAGTTATAATGTACAGATGGCCAGTTATGGGACCAGATGAATATATGGATGAAAATGATGATATGTATGATATGGAGGATGACTATTACTATCCTATGTATGATGATGACATGCAGTATATGTATGAACCTGCTTTTTATAGAATGCATCCTATGATTTTAGGTAACATGAATCCATATATGGGATATATGTATCCGGCAAATTACATGCCGCCAGTGCCGCCAGCATACCGCTACTACGGTGAACCAGAGTATAATGTTCCTTATTACAGGAATGACCTAAAAGAAGAAGAAAATTTAGAAGAAGAAAATTTAGAGGAAGAAAATTCAAATAAAGAAAATTTAGAAGAAGAAAATTTAGAAGAAAAAGTTCAAAAAGATGATTTAGAGTACTTAGAGGAAGAAATGTTTCCATATAATAAAGATTGTGACGTGAAGATGAGAACTATAGATATGTCAGATATTTTAGATTAATTATAAAAGACCTGAGAAGTGTATTTTTACTTTCAGGTCTTTTATTATCAATAAATTCTATTGTAAAAAATAATAATACAGATATATAATAAATGTGTACAAACAGTTAGGTTACAATTATATATAATTATTAAGAAAATTTTTAATGCTTTTGGCAATTTGAATAAGGAGAAGAAGTAGAATGAAATGTAATATTGAGTTTGTGGTTAATAAAAGAATCGAAATAGATGATGGGGGAGAGATATATAAAAGTAATATTCAGGATGTTTCAAAGGATTATATAGGTATAAGTGTGCCTACATGTAGGCATAAGTATATGTCCCTTCGACAGGGAGATAGGGTGGAAGGGGTATACTATGAAGGAAAAAACATATATAAGTTTCATACGGTAGTTATTGGACGTAAAATAGAGCAAATACTTATAATAGTGTTAAAAAAACCAGAGAAAGTAGAACTTTTTCAAAGGAGAAACTTTGTAAGGGTACCCGTGATTTTAGATATACTATGTGCACTACTTCCTGCAGAGAAAAGTCCAAATAATTTAGATAACCAGATAGAAGTATTTAAGGCATGTTCTGTAGATATGAGTGGAGGAGGAATGAAAATAGTTGTAGAGGGCAGTTTAAAAGATAAGTTAAAACCCGGAAATAAAATTGTTATAACAATTCCTGTTGGAAATGACAGGCTAGATGTAAAAGGAAAGCTGATTAGAGTTGATGAAAATAAAGATACGGGTAAATTAATATGTGGTGTGTCTTTTATAGAGCTGGATAAGATGAGCAGAGAAAAAATAATAAGATCATTATTTCAAATAATGAGAGAACATATGAAAAAAGGAGCAAAATGGAATTAGATTTTAAAAAATAAATCTGTTATGTATTTAGTAATATAAATAGGTATAAAAAAACCTGAAGGTATTATATAGGTTCCATTTTATTAATACTTCAGGTTTTTTTATCTTGTTTTTAAGAAGACATTGCGGCGGTAAGTGGTGGTATGACTTGTTTTTTCCTTGATAAAATACCTGGCACATATGCACCGCTATCCGCTAAAGTTATGCCAAATGCTTTAGAAACAATATCTTTGTGTGTTCCAGCAGCAATTAGTTCAGAACCTTCTTTTAATATATCCGTTACCATAAGTATTATAAGTCCAAATTGTTCCTCAGAACACTTTATTTCCATAGAGTCTAAAACATCTTTTCGTATGCATTTAAATTCTTCGGCATCCATAATTGAAACCTGTGCAACCCCTACCTTAATATCGGAAATATTAAAAGTCTTAAAGTCTTCATTTAATATTTCCTCTGGGGTTTTTCCCTCAAGAGAAGAAGCAGCCTTAAACATTTCTTTTGCGAAATCTTCAGGGTCTATAGCCGCTATAGATGACAGTCTCTTTAGAATCATTTTATCTATATCTGTAGATGTAGGAGATTTAAATAATAAAGTATCTGAAATTATGGCAGCACAAAGAAGTCCTGCAGTTTTTTCAGAAGGTCTTATTCCATTTTCAAAAAATCTTGAGGCTACTATAGTTGCTGTACAACCTACAGGTTCATTTCTAAAGTATATAGGGGAACCAGTTTTGACATCACCTATTTTGTGGTGGTCTATTATTTCGAGTATTTCTGCATCTTCTAGACCATGAACAGATTGAGCTTTTTCATTATGGTCTACCAGGATTATCTTTTTCTTATTTTGTGATATTAAATGATATCTGGAAATATTTCCTATAACCCTATTTTCAGAATCTACTACAGGATAACTTCTGAATCTGGTCTTTAACATGACTTCTCTTACATTATCTATAAAGTCATAAGTTTTAAAAGATATTATGTCATTCTTTTTCATAACATATCCCACAGGAATACTCTGTGGTATTAGTCTGGAAGTTGTAAAGGTATCAAAAGGAGTAACTATAATTGAACACTTCAGTTCATCTGCTCTTTTTATTATATCCTCGCTTACTGTATGGTTGCCTGTTATTATCATAAGTGAGGCTTTAGAATTTAATATTACATCCTGAGCATCTAGTCTATCACCGCATATTACTATGTCCCCTTCTTCTATCATGGCAGCTATGCTTTCAGGCTGCATTGCAGCAACTATGATTTTTCCATTAAATGTAGGATTTTCATCACAATTATTGATGCATTTGGCTGAAAGAGTATCAAGTATATTTTCAAGAGTAGTACCGCTTTTTCCTATTATATTGGCATTCCATATGTCCATATAATAAGAAGTTATATTAGATTGAGATGCGATGCCTATTAATCTATCATCTGAATCCACTACAGGAAGAGTTTTTACGTTGGTTTTACTTATCATTGACCAGGCCGTTTTAAGGGATGTTTGTGGCGATATAGGATTTACACTGTCAATATCTAAATCGGAAATTTGTGCTTTAATATTTGTCAATAAACGCTGGGGTTTAACTTTAAAGTAATCCAGCACAAATTGAGTTTCTTTATTTATATCCCCTAATCTTATGGGAATTGCATTTGCACCTGTTTTATTTTTAAATTCTGCATAGGCTATTGAAGAACATATAGAATCTGTATCCGGATTGTTATGTCCCGTAATGTATACAACGTCATTCATGAATTTTTCCTCCTAAAATATCAATAAACAAAATGATATATTTATCTATAATATAAAAAGTAATATTGTAAATTAATATATAAACAATAATATTATAGCAAAAGTTTAACCAATTATCTACATACAATATAATATGCTGCAATGTATGGTATAAAGATCAATTTCAAATCTATATTCTGGCATAATATGAGATGAAAAAGGCATATATTTAATTAGTTATATAAAATAAATGCCCTGGAGGGATAAAATTGGTAAATGAGAGAGAATTAGAAAGTGGATTAACACAAATTGAAGCAGAGAGGAGACTAAAAAAATATGGTGCCAATGTACTAAAAAGGAAAAAGAAAATATCTCCCATAAAAATATTTCTTTCCCAGTTTAATGATTTTATAACCTGGATTCTTATAGTAGCTACTATAATATCGGGAATTATAGGAGAGAAGGCAGATGCAATAACTATACTTATTATTGTAATTATGAATGCTGTATTAGGTTTTATGCAGGAATTTAAAACGGAAAAATCTTTGGAGGCATTAAAAGAACTGGCCTCTCCTACATCAAAAGTAATTAGGGATGGGAAATTAAGAGTTATAAATGCACGGGAATTGGTCATAGGAGATGTAATACTCTTGGAAGCAGGAGATAGAGTATCGGCAGATTGCATTTTACTGTCTAAGGGAAATTTTATGGTGGATGAATCTATTCTAACAGGGGAATCTCTGGGAGTAGAAAAAAGCATTTTGGATAAAAATAATTCTGTATATATGGGCACCATAGTAGTTAAGGGAAAAGCAAAAACAAAGGTAATAGCAACAGGTATGGATACAGAGATGGGAAAAATAGCAGGGATGCTTCAGGATATTGAAAAGGAAAAATCACCCCTTAAAGAAAAACTCTCATCTTTGGGAAAAGTATTGGTTATGCTGTGTATTGGTATATGTGTTGTAGTAACTTTAACCGGTATTTGGAGAGGACAGGACAAGTATCAGATGTTCCTGGTGGGAGTTAGTCTGGCTGTAGCAGCAATTCCAGAGGGACTCGCAGCTATAGTTACAGTGGCACTTGCACTTGGAGTATCCAGGATGCTAAAGAGAAATGCTTTAATAAGAAAACTGCCTGCAGTGGAAACTTTAGGGTGTACTTCTGTAATTTGCAGTGATAAAACAGGTACTCTTACTGAAAATAGAATGACTGTGAAAGCTCTATATTTTAATAAAAAAATACACAAATTAGAAAAAGATAGTTTACCCGAAAATGTTTTTATGAAAAAAGCCTTTACATATTGCAACGATTGTAATTTTGACCTGAAAAAGAAGGATATTTCAGAGGCTCTCATGGGAGATCCTACAGAAACAGCCCTTATAAAAGCTTTTTTTAAAGAGGGTAAAGTGTTAAAAAATTTTTTGGATAAGGCTAAAAGAATTTATGACATCCCCTTTGACTCAGATAGAAAAATGATGTCTGTTATAATGCAGGAAGGTCTAAAAAGGGCATGTTATGTAAAGGGTGCTCCGGAAAAGGTAATAAACAAGTGTAATTATATACTGCATGGGGGAGAAGTAAAGCTTTTTACTTCAGTTGAAAAAAGTAGAGCTTTAAAGTCAGTGGAAAATATGTCTTTTGATGCTTTAAGGTGTATAGCATGTGCATATAAGGACGAAGAAGTCTATGCAAATAGATCTCTTGAAAGTAATTTGATCTTCATAGGTGTAGCTGGAATTATAGACCCTCCTAGAAGCGAAGCAAAAGATGCAGTATTGAAGTGTAAGCTGGCAGGTATAAGGCCAGTTATGATAACAGGAGATCATAAAAATACAGCATTTGCTATAGGTAAAGAGTTAAATATATGTAAAGATCAATCTGAAGTTATAACAGGAGAGGAATTAGACAAGCTGAGCGATAAGCAGCTTGCTGGTAAAATAAATAATACATCTATATTTGCAAGAGTTAATCCAGGCCATAAATTAAGAATAGTTAAAGCTTTTAAATCTAAAAACAATATTGTTGCTATGACAGGAGATGGGGTAAATGATGCTCCTGCTGTGAAAGAAGCAGATATAGGGATTTGTATGGGCATCTCAGGGACAGATGTAACTAAAGAGGCATCTTCTATGATACTATTAGATGATAATTTTACAACTATAGTATCTGCTGTAGAAGAGGGAAGAGTAATCTATACTAATATAAGAAAGTTTATAAGATATTTGCTGTCCTGCAATCTAGGGGAAGTTTTAACTATGTTTTTAACTTCTTTGTTTAATTTAAATACTCCGCTGCTTCCTATACAAATATTAATGATAAATTTGGCCACTGATGGACTTCCAGCTATAGCCCTTGGAGTAGATCCTCCACAAGGAGATATAATGAAAGATAAACCAAGGCCTAAAGATGAAAGTATATTTGCCAGAGGACTTAGTGAAAAAATCATTGTAAGGGGGGCGTTAATTGGAGTTTGTACGGTGCTTGCTTTCGTAATAGGTCTTTATTTAAGATTTGGACTTAAGACTTCAAGAACTATGGCGCTCTGTACCCTTATAATATCTCAACTTATACATGTATTCGAATGTAGATCAGAAAATCACTCTTTGTTTGAGATAAGTTTATTTACTAACATATATCTTTTAGGTGCAGTTGCTACATCCATAACTATGCTTTTATGTATAATTTATATGCCATTTTTACAAGGAGTATTTCATACCTCACCTTTAGGCATTTCACAATGGGCTATAGTAGTATTTTTCTCAAGTATAATTGCATTTATTAATGGCATATATTTATATTTTAAATAAGGCATCTTCAAATAAAAATAGGAATTGTTTTTGGCAATTCCTATTTTTATTTGAATCTCTTTATTTTCTGTACTTTAGGCATTTTACCTTCTATAGGTATTAAATCCTTTTTAGCAGTTATATTCCGTATGTTTATAAGGTCTAAACTTTCTCTGTTTTCTTTTCCTCTTTTTCCTTTAAGACCTTGAACTAATACCAAGTTTCCCTGGTTTATAGATATAAACTCAGGTTTTTTGAACCATTTTTTTCTGATATAAGAACACTTTACTATATTTTTACTTCTTTCAGGTCTTACTAAAAGAGTTACTGTCAATTTATTAAATATCCATAATATAGTTTTTCTGGTTATTTTGACAGATACTACAGTACCCTGTACCTGAGTTAGTCTGTCTCCATATTTTTTTAAATAAGATTTTGTATAGTATTGCGCAATTTTTTCTTTAAAACTCATATAATGTTAACCCCTTTATTACTTTATTTTTATATTAAGGCCGAATATTCAACGGAAATAACAGACAAAATTTTATTATATTATACCATAGTTATGTATATTTTTAAAATATAACTGCTTATTCTAATTATAGTTTCCATATTAGTTTTATATATACTTATTTTTCATTTCCGTTCCTAAATAGGCTTTTAAGAATATTATTATATTAAGGCGTCTTCAAATAAATAAACTAGACAGTGATTTGTTATTTATTTTCAGATACTTAAGTAGTTAAAAAGGGGGAAGAGATATGTATAGGGAGTTGTCTAAAGAGAAAGTTATATATAACTTTAAGTTATATGATGTTGATTTTGCTTATGATAATAAAGATGGCTTAAACAAAACCATTAAATTTATACCTGAATATAAAGAAGTATATGAGAAGATTAATATGGGATTAAAAATAAATAAGGAAGGATATAATATCTATCTTATAGATGATTTCTCAACAGAGAAACTTAAAAATATTACGGAGTTCATAAAAAGTACCATAGAAAATAAAAGGAGCATACAAGATATATGCTATGCAGTAATTAAAGATATAAGAAAGCCTAAAGCATTATTCTTAAATGCAGGTAAAGGTAATGAATTAAAATCCGTATTAAAAAAAATACAGAAAGAATATGTTAAATTTGCCTATGAATTTTATAATGGTTCTTCTGATGAACAAAAAGAGATACTGCTAGAAAACCTCCAGAAGAAGAAAACTCAATTAATAAATAAAGTTTTGGAGATGTCTGAAAAGGAAGGATTTGCATTAAAGGTTACTGAAGATGGCTTTAATTTTATTCCTTTAAAACAGGACGGAGAAATGATGAACGAAAATGAATATGAATTATTGAGTATGGGAGAAAAAGAGGATATAGGGAATAAGGTAAATATACTAAAAAGCAGCGCAGAAAAAATACTAGAAGAGTTAAAAAATATTGAACTTGGTGAAATTGAAAAAATTAAACTTATTATAGATAGTTATTATAAAAAGGAAACAAAGAAACTAAAAGAAGAGTATTTAGAATTGTTTAAAGAAGACAATGGAGCTTTAGAATTTTTAAACCAGGTATGTAGTAATATAGAAGAAGAGTTAAAACAGATATATTCTATAAATTATGAAAATGATAAAGAAAATATATCAAAGATAATTTATAGATATTCTGTAAATGTATTGGTGGATAATAGTGAAAACAAGGAACCACCTATAGTGTTTGAAGAAGATCCAACCATAAATAACCTACTTGGAAGTGTAGAATATGAAAATATAAATGGAACCTATACTACAGGTGTAAATCTTATTAGGCCAGGGTCTTTTTTAAAGGCAAATGGCGGATGTTTAATACTTAGAGTAAGCAGCCTTTTAAATAATAAGGGAGCTTATTACTATTTTAAAAAATCCATTATAAGTGGCAAAGTTGACTTAAACTATGATAGGGGATATTTGGAATTACTATCTTTAAGTGGACTAAAACCAGAACCTGTAAAGTTTGACGAGAAAATAATACTTATAGGAGATTATAATACCTATGATTTATTATATGGTTACGATGAGGATTTTAAAAAAATATTTAAAATCAGGGTACAATACAATGCACTTTTAAATATCAATAAGGACACAAAAATAGCTTTTCTAGGGAAGATATTTTCTATATGTAGAAACAATGAATTGCATGATGTAGATGAAGAAGGCGTAAAGGAGCTGGCAAAATTTTTATCTAGAAAAGCTGAAGATAGAGATAAATTGTTTATGAATGATTACGAATTGGAAAGAATTCTAATGATTTCAGACAATATGGTTTCAAAAGAAGGAAGAAAAGTTATAACTGGAAAAGATATTATAAATACAGCTTATGGGGAAGAATTAATAGAGAAACGAATTATAGATATGTATAGTGAAGGACAAATATTTATAAATGTAAAAGGAAAAGTAGTAGGACAGATAAATGGTCTATCTATTATTAATACGGGATATTTTAGTTTTGGAAAACCTGTAAAAATAACGTGTACCTGTTTAAAGGGTAATGGTGATATTATAGATGTGCAAAAAGAAAGTGATTTAAGTGGTAAAATTCACAATAAAGCCATAAATATTCTCAAAGGATATATAAGAGGATTAACTGGAGGATATGATAAAGTTTCTGCAGATTTTTATTTGAGCTTTGAACAGATATATGGACAAATAGATGGAGATAGTGCTTCTGTGGCGGAGATAATAAGTATTATATCTTCACTTACTAAAGTAGGAATAAAACAAAATATAGCAGTAACAGGATCTATAAATCAATTTGGAGAAATACAACCTATAGGTGGAGTAAATGAAAAAATAGAGGGTTTCTTTAAAGTATGCAAAATAGTAGATAAAGTGCAGGGGAAAGGAGTTCTCATTCCAAATTCTAATATTAGGAGTTTGGCCCTGAAAAGTGAAGTGGAAAATGAAATAGCAAAGGGGAATTTTCACGTTTATTCTATGTCCAATTTAAGAGATGCAGTGGAAGTTCTTATGGAAAGAGATTATGATACTGTAATTCATATAGCTAAAAGAGAGCTTAAGAAGTATTCTTCAAACAGATAAAATATAAATCTATATGTTACAATATAATTGACAATGTACATATGTTCATTGTCAATTATTGATCATTAAACATTAAATCTAAAGTGAACTACATCTCCATCTTGCATTATATAGTCTTTACCTTCAAGTCTATAATATCCTTTTTCTTTTGCAACTGACTCCGAGCCACATTCTATAAGTCTGTCATAAGATATAATTTCTGCCCTTATAAAACCTTTTTGTATGTCAGTGTGTATTTTACCCGCAGCCTCTGGAGCTTTTGTCCCTTGTTTTATTGTCCATGCTCTTACCTCAGGAACTCCTGCGGTTAAAAAGCTCATAAGGCCCAATAATTCATAGCTTGCATTTATTAATTTATCAAGTCCCGCTTCCTGTAGTCCATATTCCTTTAGCATTTCTAGCTTTTCTTCCTCCTCTAAAGAGGAAAGTTCTTCTTCTATTTTGGCAGAGATAACCACCACCTGAGAATTTTCATTTTCAGCATATTTTTCAACTTTTTTAACAAACGCATTTTCTAGGTTTCCAGAAATTAAATCATCTTCAGAAATGTTAGCTACATAAAGTACAGGCTTAGTTGTCAGTAAAAAGAACTCTTTAACAAACTCATTTTCCTCTTTTGTCAATTCTAAAGTTCTTACTGGCATTCCCTTTTCCAAATGGTTTTTCACTTTTAACATAATATCATGTTGGAGTTTTGCATCTTTATTTCCACTCTTAGCTAGCTTGTGTATTCTTTCTATTCTTCTGTCCATTACTTCTATGTCCGAAAATATAAGTTCTAGGTTTATAGTCTCAATATCCCGAATAGGATCTATACTTCCATCTACATGGACTATATTTTCATCTTGAAAACATCTTACTACATGAACTATGGATTCTACTTCCCTTATATGGGACAGAAATTTATTCCCTAGGCCCTCTCCTCTGCTGGCACCTTTAACCAAACCAGCTATATCATAGAATTCAATAGCAGTATGTATCTTTTTTTTCGAACTGTACATTCTCTCAAGTACATCCAGTCTTTTATCTGGAACACTAACCACTCCTACATTAGGTTCTATAGTACAAAAAGGATAGTTGGCAGATTCTGCTCCCGCCTTCGTTATGGCATTGAACAAAGTGCTTTTTCCTACATTTGGCAACCCTACAATTCCAAGTTTCATCTATGTACATTCCTTTCTCAAATTAGTATAAACTAGTGTAAAATTCATTTAAAATTATACTCTACAAAGAATATTATTTCAATAAAAGTATGGCAGCAATTAAGTAGCTTTAATAGATTTAAAAAAAATATTAAAAACTAGTAAAAAAAAGAGGAATTTTCACATTAATATAGAATACTTACTTTTAGTGATTTAGATAGTTAAAATAGAGAAAAGTATATAATGTTAGCAGAGATGATTTGGTTTGTAAATAGCAAAATTGGAGGACATATTTTATGGAATTTAAACATGTGCCTGTATTGTTAAAGGAAACTATAGATAGTCTGGAAATCAAACAAAATGGAATCTATGTAGATTGCACTTTGGGTGGAGGCGGCCATTCTTATGAGATACTGAAGAGACTATCAGAAAAAGGAAGACTAATAGGAATTGACAGAGATATTTCTGCCATTAATTCGGCCAGTAGAAGATTAAAAGAATTTAAGAATGTTACTTATATTCATGATAACTTTTATAATATAGAAGAGATTTTAAAAGAACTAAAAATAGAAGCTGTAGATGGAGTGGTTATGGATTTAGGGGTTTCTTCCTATCAATTGGATGAATCAGAAAGGGGATTTAGTTACATGAAAGATGCTCCCTTAGATATGAGAATGGATAGGAGCAGTTATTTGCATGCCCATAAAGTAGTAAATGAATATAGTGAAGAAGAACTTTGTAGAATTATAAGGGATTATGGCGAAGAAAATTTTTCCGCAAGAATAGCAAAATCTATAGTAAGAGAAAGAGAAAAAAATGCCATAAGTACTACATTACAGCTAGTAGATATAATAAAAAAGGCCATACCTGTAAAATTTCAAAGAGATGGTCATCCGGCCAAGAGAACATTTCAAGCTATACGCATAGAAGTAAATGGAGAACTTAAAATACTGGATAAGGCAGTAGAAGACAGTGTAGTAAGACTGAATTCAGGAGGAAAGATATCAATTATAACTTTTCATTCTTTAGAAGACAGAATAGTAAAATCCAGATTTAAAATGATGCAAAATCCTTGTACTTGTCTACCAGATTTCCCTATTTGTGTGTGTGGTAAAAAGCCTATTATAAAGATTATAAATAAAAAACCTATAATTCCCACAGAAGAAGAAAAATTGACAAATCCAAGAAGTAAAAGTTCTAAATTAAGAGTAGCTGAAAGAATTTAGTTCTAAAGTTTAGGTGAGGTGAATAAAGTGATAGTAATAAATGAAAAAGATATGATAAATGGTAATACAGTGCTGCAGCCAGAGTACAAGCCCTATAAAGAAACTGAAGAAAAAAAATACAGACATAAAAAGACAGGAAAAGATAAAAAAAGGAACATAAAGGTAAAGAAAAAACTGCAAGTTATAAGAAATATAGGATTAGCCTTTACAGTGGGATTAATTCTAGTATATAGATATTCTATAATATATGATATGCAAACTGAATTAAACTCTGTGGAGGTTAATATAAGTGAAGTTAACAGGCAAAATGAAAACTTAAAGGTAGACTTGGTGAAATATAATAATTTACAGTACATAGAAAATAGTGCCATAAATAAACTTCACATGGTAGTACCTAATCAGGCAAATGCAGCTTATGTAAATTTAGATAAACAAACTATAAAAACACAGGAAGATATAGATGAAATAAAAACACAAAAAGGAATTTTAAATAAGTTGAAGCAATTAATATGGAGGTAAATAATTTTGTCTACAAGGGAATATAGAGATAGGGTAATTATCAGAAAAAGAATGATAGTTGTCTTTAGCTTTCTATTTATGGCTTTCTTTTCATTGATAATTAGAATGTGTTATGTTATGATATATAATTCACCTAAACTTAAATCTATGGCAATAGCTCAATGGACAAGTGATGTAAAAATTGATGCAAAGAGGGGAAGAATTTTAGATAGGAGTGGAAATGAGTTAGCGGTTAGTGCAAATGTTTATAGAGTAGACTTGGATATGAATACTTTAAGGAGTACCATGCAGGAAAAGAATATATCCCAGGATAAAGTAGCTGGGGAGCTTGCAAGTGCCCTGTCCATGGAAAAAAGTGAGGTATCTAAAATATTAAATAAAACTCTTCCAGGAGGCCTACCTATCGCTTCTGCAACTTTAAAGAGAAGAATTGAGAAAGATGCAGCGGACAAAGTTACAAGCTTAAATTTAAATGGGGTCTTAGTATCTGCAGATACTAAGAGGTATTATCCTAACAATAACTTCTTGGCACAGGTATTAGGACATACTAATTCAGATGGAGTAGGACTTACTGGAGTAGAACTATATTATAATAAGGAATTGGCAGGAACTCCTGGTAGGAGGATTGCGGAGTTAGATAGAAAGAGTGAAGAACTTCCTTATACCATATCAGAATTTACAAAACCTGTAGATGGAAAGGATATAGTGCTTACTATAGATGAAATGATTCAGCATTTTGCAGAAAAATCTGCGGAACAGGCACTAAATGATTACAAGGCTAAGGCAGTTTCTATAGTGGTTATGGATCCCAAAACAGGTGAAATACTTGCTATGGCCAACAAGCCGGATTATAATCCAAATGATCCATGGGTAGAAAACAAATCTTATGATGAATTGCAAAAAGTATGGAGAAACAGGGCAGTAAGCGATACTTTTGAACCGGGTTCTATATTTAAAGTAGTAACTGCACAGACAGCTCTTGAGACAAATTCAGTGGGACCTAATGATACCTTTTCATGTGATGGAAGCATAACTATAGGCAACAGAACTATACACTGCTGGAATACTTCAGGTCATGGTATACAAACTTTTCAAGATATATTGAAAAATTCCTGTAACGTAGGGTTTGCTGAATTGGGAAAAAAGATAGGAAAAGAAAAATTGAATGATTATATAAAAAAGTTCGGTTTTGGACAAAAAACCGGAATAGATTTACCAGGAGAAGCTAAAGGAATAGTGAAAAAAACAGAGAATATAAGTGATATAGATTTGGCCACTATTTCCTTTGGTCAGGCGAATACCGTATCTATGGTTCAGTATTTGAGGGCTTTTAATGCCGTAGCAAATGGAGGAACTTTAATTACTCCCCATGTTATGAAGGAAATACAACATTATGACGAAAGCAGCGGCAGGGAAGTGGTTGATAAGCAGTATGATATTAAAGGCAACAGTGAGAAAATATTAGATTCAAACAAGGCTGCACAGCTTAGGGGGTATTTGGAGACAGTAGTTTCAGAAGGCGGAGGTAAAAATGCGTTTGTAGAAGGCTATCACATAGCAGGAAAAACTGGTACTGCACAAAAAGCTGGAGTTGGGGGATATCAGGCAGGAAAATATGTATCATCTTTTGCAGGAATGGCTCCTTCAAGTGATCCTAGAATAACCGTGTTAGTATCTATAGATGAACCAGATCCGTATAATTATTATGCAGCCCAGACAGCGGCCCCTACGGCGAAACAGTTATTTACAGATATATTTAACTACCTTGCCATAAAAGGGGATTCGGTACCTAAAAGTAATAATGCAGATGGAAGTAGTACTACAAATCAAAATGTTAATGTAAAGCAAGATGATTAAACTTATTCTTTACAGCCAGCTTTAAGAAAATTATAATAAAATAGTGGAAAGGTTCAATAGAAATTAGTTTAAGGCATGCAATACCTTTACAGATATATAAGTGTTGCATGCCAATACTATGTGTAAATATTATATATTTCAGGTATGTCAAAATAATCAGGAGATGATAATTATGAATTTAAAAAATATATTAGGGGGAGTGAAATATAAAATTATCAAGGGAGATGATAATTTAGATATAGAAGAAATTCAATATGATTCAAGGAAAGTTAAAACTGGAGATGTATTTGTTTGTATTTTAGGGTATGTTACTGACGGACATAAATATATAAAAAGTGCCTGTAAAAATGGGGCTAGGGTAATTGTGATAAGTGAAAAACTTGATTATGTTCCTGATTGTACTGTAATAGAAGTAGAAGATACCAGAAAAGCACTGGCACTTATGGCATCAAATTATTATAACAATCCTGCTGAAAATATGAAAGTAATAGGTATAACAGGTACTAACGGAAAAACCACATCTACGTTTATGCTAAAGTCTATATTGGAAGCTGCAGGTTATAAGGTAGGACTTGTGGGTACTATAGCAAATTATATAGGAAATAAAAAGGTACCTTCTCATAGAACTACACCAGAATCTTTAGAACTTCAAAAGTTATTTAGAGAAATGGTAGATGAAGGCGCAGATTATTGTGTCATGGAGGTATCTTCCCATTCATTATATTTAGATAGGGTATACGGGGTGAAGTTTTCCCAGGCCATATTTACCAATTTGACGCAGGATCACTTGGACTTTCATAAGACCTTTGAAGAATACTATAAGGCTAAAATTATACTTTTTAAAAACACTTTTAATTCTGTAGTAAATATAGAAGACAAATACGGAGAAAAGGTATATAAAGATGCCTGTGGTACAAAATTAACCTATGCCATAGATAAAGAAGCAGATATAAAAGCAGATAATTTAAAAATTCATTCAAGAGGAGTGGATTTTAATATATCATATAGGGGAAAAACGGGGCATATAAATTTAAATATACCAGGAAAATATAATGTAATGAATGCTCTGGGAAGTGCAGGAGCTTGTCTGGCTGAAGGAATAGATTTAGATACTGTAAAAAAAGGATTAGAGGCCATATTATCCGTTCCAGGGAGATGTGAAATAGTGACCAAATCATATAACCTAGGATATGAAGTTGTAGTAGATTATGCCCATACTCCAGATGGACTTGAAAATATATTAAAGTCTGCCAGAGAATTTACAAAAGGAAAACTTATTACTGTATTTGGCTGCGGTGGAGATAGAGACAGCACTAAAAGGCCTATAATGGGAAGGATAGGTACAGAATTATCAGATTTTGCAGTAATAACTTCAGATAATCCTAGAGGAGAGGAACCTATGGCTATAATAAAAAATATACTGGAAGGCATTGAAAAAAGTAATTATAGTGTAATTGAAAATAGAAGAGAGGCCATAAAAAAGGCTATGGAAATGGCTAGTGTGGGAGACGTGGTAGTTATTGCAGGAAAAGGCCATGAAGATTATCAAGTTTTAAAGGACAAAACTATACATTTTGACGAAAGGGAAATAGTAGCAGAGATTATTGGAGAATTGACAATGGAGAGCTGATAATTGACAATTGATAATGCACAATTCACAATTGATAGTTAATAATTGTAAATTGTAAACTGTGAATTGTGCATTAGAAAAGGGGAGGATATTGTTTTGGAGTATATGAGTTTTGACAGTATAGTAAATGCCGTATCAGGTAAGATAATATTAAAGGGAAAATATGACGGTTACAAAAATATAAGTACAGATAGCAGGAAATTACAACAAGGAGATATATTTATTGCCCTTAAAGGAGAAAAGTTTAATGGAAATGAATATGTAAATACAGCCAGTAAAAAAGGTGCCTCTATATGTATTGTAGATGAAGTTAGATTTATTAAAGAGGAAATAAATGAGTTTACTACTATAGTTTTGGTAGAAGACGGAAATATAGCATTACTTAAACTAGCAGAATTTTATAAGAGCAAACTTAATGTGAAGGTAATAGCTATTACAGGTTCTGTAGGTAAAACCACTACTAAGGATATAATTGCATCTGTAATTGGTGCTAAATTCAAAGTATTTAAGACAGAAGGAAATTTTAATAATCAAATAGGACTGCCTCATATGTTATTTAAGTTAGATAACAGCTATGAAGTGGCAGTACTTGAAATGGGCATGAACCGCAGAGGTGAAATACATAATATGGCTAAGGCCGCAAGACCAGATATAGCTGTAATAACTAATGTATTAAGGGCACATATAGGAATTTTAGGCAGTAGAAAGAATATATTAGAGGCAAAACTTGAAATAACAGATTTTTTCTCAAGTGATAATATTTTAATTGTGAATTCAGATAATGATTTATTGAGTACTTTAAAGGAAGAAAAATTTATTTTAAATAGAGTAGGACTAGAAGGAAATACAGATATTTCAGCTTATGATATAGTGATAGAAGAAGAGTCAGTTGAATTTAAAGTATGTGAAAATAATTTTAAAACAGGTGAAAAATTTGTAATAAATCTACCTGGAAAATATAATATAGTGAATTCTCTCTTAGCTATTGCATGCGGAAGAGTTTTAAATATGGATTATGATGAAATAAGAAAAGGAATTGAAAATATAGAACTTACTTCTATGAGAATGGAAATACTTAGGGGAAAAAATTTTACCATAATAAACGACTGTTATAATGCAAATCCAGAATCTATGAAAGCTGCACTTGATGTTCTAAAAGATTTTAAATCCAGTAGAAAAATAGCTGTGATTGGTACTATGGGAGAGTTAGGTGATGAAGCTTATAAAATGCACGAAGAAGTTGGCAGATACGCAGGAGAAAAAGATATAGATCTTTTAATAGGCTTTGGAGAATATGAAAAAGATTTTAGAAGAGGATTTCAATCAACTAATAAAAAAGGAAAATTTATGAGTTTTAATAAATATGAAGATCTCATAGATTTTATTTCGAAGAATATTACAGCAGGAGATACTATACTTGTAAAAGCTTCTAGACTTATGAAGTTTGAAATTATAACAGAATCACTAAAGAAAAGCAGCAGTTATTAGGAGGTGAAGACCCTTTTTATTTAGGGTATTATATGTATAAACTTATCTATTCTGTATTAATAGCATTTTTTATATCTATTTTAGAGGGACCTATTTTAATTCCACTTCTACATAAGTTTAAATTTGGTCAGAGTATAAGGGAAGACGGTCCAAGAACTCATCTTAAAAAAGCAGGTACTCCAACTATGGGGGGAATAATATTTATATTGGCGGCTTTTATAACCATGGCAATAATAGTAAGAAAACCCTCTGATGAGGCTATGATTGCATTATATGCTTTTATAGGTTTTGGAACAATTGGAGCCATTGATGATGTTTTAAAAATAGTAAGAAGAAAAAATTTAGGACTTAGAGCTTATCAAAAAATGTTATTGTTATTAATTATATCTGGAATATTTGCATGGTATTCTGCCAATAATTCAGATATAGGAACTTCTGTAATAATTCCATTTAGACATGATACTTTGGAGCTAGGGATATTTTATATTCCATTTATAATAGTATATTTTGCAGCTACTACAAATGCAGTAAATTTAACAGATGGACTTGATGGGCTGGCAACATCTGTTACATTACTAGTAATGACTTTTCTGGCTTTAGTAAGTTTTGCTATGGGACATATTACTTTATCTATTTTTTGTGCTGTTTTAGCAGGGGCACTTTTAGGATTTTTAAGGTATAATGCTTTTCCGGCACAAGTCTTCATGGGAGATACAGGTTCTCTGGCACTTGGAGGCGCTGTAGGTGCAGTAGCTATGATACTAAAGCTTCCACTACTGGTTATAATAATTGGAGGAATATATGTAGTAGAGGCATTATCTGTTATATTACAGGTAGTTTCTTTTAAACTTACAGGTAAAAGAATATTTAAAATGGCTCCTATACATCACCATTTTGAACTTTCAGGTTGGCATGAGACTAAAGTAGTTTCTATATTTTGTATAGTTACAGTAATATTATGTCTTTTGGGATTTCTGTCCTTATAAATTTGAAATATGATATAAAGTTTAATATATAAGACTTTTACATATTTTTGTGGACCCTGTACAGTAATAATTTAGGAGGATTTTTATGAAAATTGATAAATCAAATGCTAAAATGGGTTCTATAGACTTTGCGTTGTTTTCAACCATAATGCTATTAACAGCTATTGGAGTAGTGATGGTTTATAGTGCAAGTTCTTACAAGGCATTTTTTGATAAAAGTACAAGAGATAGTATGTTTTTTCTAAAAAAACAAGGGCTGTGGGCAATAATAGGAACATTCCTTATGTTTTTCACAATTAAAATTAATTATATAAAATTAAAAAAATATACAAAATTGCTTATGATACTGTCTGTGATATTTTTGCTTTTGGTATTTGCTTTTGAATCTGTAAATGGTGCTCAAAGATGGATAAAGGTAGGCTCAGTTGGTTTTCAACCTTCAGAATTGGCTAAATATATTGTGGTCTTATATATGGCCAGGAGTATAGAAGTTAAAGGCGGAAGAAAAATAGAAACACTGGCTTATGGAGTGATTCCCTATCTTTTAGTTTCAGCATTTTATGCAGGACTTGTGTTTGCAGAAAAAAATTTAAGTATAGCAGCTGTAATAATGATAGTTACCCTTATAATTCTATATGTTTCAGGAGCTAGAATTGTTCACATGGCTGGAGTTGTTGGACTGGTGGGACTTGGAGGAATAGGCGGTATAATATTTGAGCCTTATAGAATGGCCAGATTTACCAGCTTCTTAAATCCTTGGGCGGATCCCAAAGGAAGCGGATATCAATTAATACAATCTCTGTTAGCTTTGGGATCTGGAGGCATATGGGGAATGGGCCTTGGGAGATCAAGACAAAAATGTTATTACATACCAGAACCTCATACTGACTTTATATTTTCTATTATAGGTGAAGAACTTGGACTTATAGGTTGTACAATTATTGTGGCTTTATTTATTGTACTTGTATGGAGGGGTATTGTAGTTGCAATAAAAGCCAAAGATACCTATGGAACTTTATTAGCTACTGGAATAACTTCAGTTATTGCAGTGCAGGCTATAATAAATATTGCAGTTGTAACAGGGGCTATGCCGGTAACAGGTGTACCATTACCATTTATAAGTTATGGTGGATCTTCGCTTGTAATCAATATGGTAGCAATGGGAATACTTTTGAATATATCACGGCAAGGTAGATACGGTTAGAAATATAAGCATTACAAAACTTGTAATGCTTATATTTGTATAATGTATACAATAGATCATATTTATGTTATATAATTAATATTTTTGTAATAAAAAATATATAAAAAATTAATTGATATTTTTAATGAAATTAATTTTATTAAGTGTTAATATGTATATGTATTTTAAGTTTATTATTTTATTTATGATAATAAAGTGAGTTGGTAGGGTATGGTAAAGGGTTCGGGAAAGATAGATAATGAGTTGATTTTAAAAAGACGAAAAAAAATAAGAATAAAAAAGGCATGTATAGGCATGGTGTTTCTTATATCATTGTTTTTTATACTTTGTTTTAAACTACCATACTTTAATATACACCATATTAAAGTATATGGTAATAAAAGTATTTCAAGTAGTGAAATTATTGATGATTCTAAAATATGTGAGGGAAATAATATATTTTATATTGACTTAGGTGAGGCAGATAACAATATATTAAGTAATCCTTATATAGGAGATGTTACAATAAGTAGGACACTTCCGGATATCATAAACATAAATATTAAAGAAAGATCCTCTATATTTTATTGTGAAAGCGGTAAAACATATTTTGTTATAGATAAATCAGGTATTTTACTTGAAGAAAGAAATGACATAAATAACATGCATTTAGTGAAATTAGAAGGCATGGATTACAATAAAAAAGACATAGGTAAAACTGTTGAAAATAAAGATCAAAGGAAAATCAAAGCCATAACTGCTTTAGGAAGTATGGTTGAGAATAATAATTTGCCTTTTACGGTAACTAATTTAAATGTAAGTGATCCTATAGATATTAAAGTTTATTTTAATAATATGTGTGTAAAATTGGGAAGTGTAGATGATATAAATAAAAAAATTAATAGAGCAGTAAATATATTATTAAATGCAAATTTAAGTAGCGCTAAAGGATATATAGATGTAAGATTTGATAGCAATCCTGTATTTTTTATTGAAAATTAGGAGGAAGAAATAAAATGCGCAAATTAACCTCGCAAATTAGTGTGGCTCTGGTGTGTGGTATACTTGGATTTATGCTTGCTTACCAATTTAAAGTACTTATGAAACAGGAAAATACCTTTAATTTAAATAGTGAGAATAGTGCAGATATTACAGTAGAAATAGAGCAGTATAAAAAAGAAAAGGCTACTTTAGAGACAAAAGTAACTGAACTTGAGAATAAAATAAAGAATTATGAAGATTCTATGGCAAGTAAAAGTGATTCTACAAAAAATCTTTTGGCAGAGATAGAAAATAATAGAATACTTACAGGAGAAGTAGATGTAAAAGGAGAAGGTATAATAATATATCTTACACCGGATAGTAAGCTTTTTGGAAATAATAGTATTGGAGATCATATAACTGATAAGGATTTAGTTTATTTAGTAAATGAACTTAGATTTGCAGGAGCTGAAGCTATATCTATAAATGATATAAGGATTGTTCTGAGGACAGGCATAAGAACTGCAGGCAATTATATACTTATAAATGATGAAAAAATATCTCCTTCCAGTAGAATAGTAATAAAGGCCATAGGAGATAAAAACCTGCTTTATAGTGCTATGAGTTTTCCAGAGGTATTTACAGATTTCAAAACTATATGTGAGGTTAAGTTTGAAAAGTCAGATAGTATAAGTATAAAGAAATATAATGGAACATACAAATTTGAGTATGCAAAACCTGTAAAAGAATAGTAGGGTGTGATAAAAAATGATAGGTTTTATTGGTCTTATATTGGGAATAATTATAGGTATAATTTGGAATGTAAATATTCCAGATAAATTTTCCCCTTATATGTCTGTAGCAATTTTAGCTTGTTTAGATTCAGTGTTTGGTGCCCTAAGAGCTAATTTATCAAAAAAATTTCGAGTAGATATTTTTATATCTGGTTTTTTTGGCAATGCAGTACTGGCAGCAGCACTTGCTTATTTAGGAGATAAGCTAGGAGTACCTATATATCTGGCAGCAGTTATAGTTTTTGGTGGTAGAATATTTGATAATTTTGCAATTATAAGAAGGCTGTTGCTGGAAAAAACTAAGTTACATCAATGAGGTGAAGTAAATGAAAGCCACCGAAGCAAATATTTTTGTTTTTATAGCTTCTATAATTATAGGTGTACTTATATCTATGAATATTAGCCTTTACAAGGAAAAAACTACAAAGACAGTATTTTTAAGTGCAAAAGAATATCAGGATGCATATACTTATAAAAATCAGCTTTACAATGAAATATTGGCATTAGCAGGGCAGTATAATGATAATTACAATAAACTTAAAAAATATATGGATAGTGAACAAGATGAAACACAGGTTGTAGCTACTATGAATGAAGAACTAAATGAAAATAATATATTACTTGGGAAGGTAGCTCTGGAGGGGCAGGGAATAAGCATATATTTAGATGATGCTGCAATGGAAAGTGGACTGGATGTATTTGAATATCAAATGGGACTTGTTCATAATACTGATATTATACAGGTGATAAATGATTTAAAAAATGCAGGAGCAGAAGCAATTTCTATAAATGGTCATAGAATAGTGGATAGTTCCGAAGTATATTGTAGTGGACCTTTTCTAAGGGTAAATGGAGTGAAAATTGCATCACCTTTTTTAATTGATGCCATAGGAAATAAAGATGTACTGTATGATTATATGATATCAAATGAAAATTATTTAAAGATAATGATGACTAGGAGAATAATAGTAAATGTGCAGAAGTCAGATAATATAAAAATACCAGCTTATAATGGAGAGTATAAAATACACTTTATGAAGGAAAAAGATTAAATATTTTTATGCTTTCTACTATGCTTTCTACAATTTATACATTAATTCATGTAAGTTTAATAGAAATTAATAAAAAAAAAATAATTTTTGAAGGAATTTTAATGTCTTGTGAAGAATAAATAACTTGTGGAAAATAAATAATTTATGAGGCATTTGTAATGTGTATCGTGTAACTGTACTTAAAGATATAAGGAGACGGTATTATTGTCAATCAAGGAAAACTTAGGTAAAATCAAGGGAGATTTAAATGGAAGCAGTGCTGTTTTAGTGGCAGTTTCGAAAACAAAACCCATTGAAGATATACAAAAAGCCTATGATTTGGGTATTAGGGATTTTGGAGAAAATAAAGTCCAAGAATTTATAAGTAAAGAGCAAAATCTTCCTAAAGATATAAGATGGCATTTGATAGGTCATTTGCAGAGAAATAAAGTGAAATATATAGTAGGTAAGGTATATCTTATACATTCTTTAGATAGTGTAAAGCTTCTTCAGGAATTAGAAAAACACTATAAATCTGAAGACCTGATTGCAAATGTGTTACTTCAAATAAATATAGGACGTGAAGCAAGTAAGACAGGTGTAGCTTTAGAAAATTTGCAGGATTTAATACAGGCCTGTGAAAAGTGTACGAATATTAAAGTAAAAGGCCTTATGTCTGTAATTCCTATAGGTGATGAGGAGAGTTGTAGATATTATTTTCAACAAATGAAGTGTATTTTTGAAGATTTAAAAAACGGACAATTTAATAATATAAGCATGGAGATACTATCTATGGGTATGACTCATGATTATAAAATGGCTGTGGAAGAAGGTTCAACCCTCATAAGAATTGGAGAAGGTATATTTGGAAAGAGAAATTATAATAATAAGTAGGAGGTACTTTTTATGGCTGGTAAAATGATAAACAAAATGATGGGATTTTTAGGACTTGAAGATGATTTAGAAGAAGATATAGAAGAAGTTGAAGAGGAAAAGGATAGAAAAAGTGATTTCCCGGAAGTAGAAACTATTATGAATTCTAAAAGACAAAATAAAGTTGTGAGTATACATACTACAATATCAGCTAAAGTCAGGATAGTTAAGCCAACTACCTATGAAGAGGCAGCGGATATATGCGACGAACTTAAGAATAGAAAGATTATAGTTATAAATACTACAGGATTAGAGAATAGAATAGCCCAGAGACTTTTGGACTTTATGGGTGGTGCAAGTTATGCATTAGGTGGGGATTTAGAAGAGATAGAAAAAGGAGTATATATACTTTCCCCAGCTAGCGTGGAGGTTAGCAGTGATTTAAAAAATGAACTGTCTGGGAAAAAGATATTTGGTTGGAAATAATCATATTATAAATAAAATAATTGGAGGGAAAAATGATAAGCAATACTTTAGCCGTTGCAATATCTCTTTTATTTAGATTCCTTGAAGGTGCTATTATATTAGATGTAATTTTATCATGGATTATGCCGGGGAGAGGCAATGCTTTTGTAGAACTTTTGCATGTGTTTACAGAACCTCTTATGAGGCCAGGGAGAAAGCTTCAAGAAAAAATTATGCCTGGACTTATGATAGATTTTTCACCTATAATAGCATTTTTTATTATAGATATAATAAGAGGAATTGTATTTACAGTAATTGAAATGTTTATGTAAAAATCTATGGAATTTTAAAGGAGAGTTATGGACAAAAAGACTTTTATAAGTAGATTTTACTCCTGTAATGGAAGTGAAATATTACCTATATATGACAAAATAGTTTTAGCAGAGAAAACTCACAAGAGTATATGTACTTCAGAATTTTATCCTCCAAGCATATGGAAAACATTAGAAAACCTTAAGGAACAAATTGGCTTGAATGTATGCAGCTATGGCGTGTTTGAAGATGCGGAAAGAAAGCTTGTAATGTTTTCAGAAAATGAAGTAGGATGTTATCCTATAAGACTTATGAAGATACAATGTAATTCAAAATTTGTTAAGTTGCAACATAGAGATTATCTAGGATCGCTTATGGCTTTAGGACTTAGAAGAGGAAAATTTGGAGATTTGATAGTAAAACAAGAGGATGGATGTTATATAGCTATTTGTGAAGATATAAGTGATTATGTAGTAATGAATTTAAAGAATATAGGAAAATACAGCTGTGATATAAGCTTTTTGGATATTACTAGAGAAGAAATTCCTGCATACAATTTTGAAACTTTTGTTATAAATAGTTCATCACTCAGGATTGACTGTTTAATCAGTTCTCTATGTAATATATCTAGGAGTAAATCAGAGGAATTGCTGAGACAAGGTAAGGCGCTTTTAGACTATTTACCCGTAACTAGAAAAGATAAAATTGTAAATGATGGATGTGTAATAACCTTAAGGGGCTATGGAAAGTTTAAAATTATAGAAAGATTAGGTTATACCAGAAGAGGTGGATGTAAACTTAATATAAAAAAATTTAGTTGATTTGAGGTGCTTAGAATGTTGATAACTGCTGCAGAAATAACAAATAAAGAATTTAAGAAGGGATTTAGAGGCTATAGTATAGATGAAGTGGACGAATTTTTAGATAAAATAGCAGAATCCTATGAATCTATATGTAAAGAAAATTCTCTTTTAAAAGAAAAGCTTCAAATGACGGAGGATAAGGTAAACCATTATAATAAAATGGAAGATACTATAAAAGGAACGCTTTTATTAGCTCAGAATGCTTCTGAGCAGGTTAAAGAAAATGCAAAGCGGGAAAGTGAATGTATATTAAAGAATGCTAATGATACTGCCCAGAAGGTAATAGATAAGGCTCACAGCGATGTAATTCAAATTAATGATGAATTTGAGGCAGTGAAGCAGGAATTTAGTAAATTTAGAACTAAGTTTAGAAGTTTTGTAAAAACTCAACTGGAAATGTTTGATGATATGGAAAAAGACTTTATAAAGAACTATGATATAGGCTATGAGTTAAATGAGATTCCAGAGAAGAATGTTCAGATAAGGAGTATAGAAAAAGTAGAACCAAAAGATATTGAAGTTTCTCAACCTTTGATAGAGGAAAGTAATTTAGAAGAAGGATATAGAGGTAGTATACATAGAGGTGGGTACAACAAGCAAATAAAAGATATTGAAGATGAAATTTTTACAGGAGAAGATGAACTAGAAGAAATTAAGAATTTTTTTGTTAAAGGATAAAAAAAAGGCCACTCTGAAATTAGAGTGACTTTTTTTGTATAAAACTATAGATTGTTAGTGGAAAAGTTGACAATTCATAGTAATTTATATATTCTATTTAATATGATTAGAAAGCGGAGGAGTGTATTTGTTATGGTTATTGGAATTATTGGAGCTATGGATGAAGAAGTAGAAGTAATATTAGGTGAACTAAAACTTCATAAAACTCATGTAAAAGCCAATATGGAATTTAATTTAGGAAAACTTTATGATAAAAGAATAGTAGTGGTGAGAAGTGGCATAGGAAAAGTAAATGCGGCAGTATGCACTCAAATACTCATAGATGATTTTAATGTAGATAATATAATAAATGTAGGCATCGCAGGGGGAGTAGCAGATAATATATATCCTGGAGATATAGTTATAGCAGATAGCCTAGTACAGCATGATATTAACGCTGCAGCCTTTGGATATAAAATAGGACAAATACCTAGATTAGATACATATGATTTTAAATGTGATAAAAAGCTTATAGAAAAGGTTAAAAATGCATGCTTAAAAATGGAAAATAAAAATAGCTTTGTGGGAAGAATAGTTACAGGAGATGAATTTGTATCAAGTACAGAAAAGGTAAAATATTTATATGAAGAATTCAATGCACTTGCTTGTGAGATGGAAGGTGGAAGTATTGCCCAGGTGGCGTATTTAAATAATATACCTTTTGTTGTAATAAGATCTATATCGGATAATGCAAACAATGGGGCTAGTATGGAGTATGAAAAATTTGCACCTATTGCTATTGAAAATTCTACAGAAATACTAAAAAATGTAATCAAAAGTTTGTAGTGAATTTGAATTACAATGCTGGAGGGAATTGATGGAAATAACTATAATATTGTTAGGGCTTGCAATAGATAGAATCACTAAAATATGGATTATTCAAACTTTACCTGAGAATTCTCAGATAGATGTAGTAAAGGATATAATGTCATTTTTTTATTTAAAGAATAAAGGGGCTGCTTTTGGAATTTTCCAAAATAAAGTATATTTTCTTACTATTATCACAATAGTCGTTATTGTAGGTATGATATATTATATTTTTAAATTTAAGCCTGAATCAAAAATAATTAAAATAAGTTTTTCACTTATAATAAGTGGAGCTCTGGGTAATTTAATAGATAGAATTGCATATAAATATGTAATTGATTTTATAGCTATTCATTTTAAGAATATTTACTATTTTCCTATATTTAATATAGCTGATGTTTTAGTAGTAACAGGTACAATAGTACTTGCATTTTGTTTGTTAAGGGAAGAAAGATATGAAAGTTGAAAATTTTTTAGTAGACAGCAAAGAGGAAAATATGCGGCTGGATTTATATATATGCAGATATCTTCAGGATAAATCTAGATCTTATGTTCAAAATTTAATAGAAGATAAGTTAGTAGAAGTAAATAAAGAAGTGAAAAAATGTAATTATAAAACTAGAATAGGGGATAGTATTAATGTTACTTTACCTGATCCTGTAGACTTACATGTGAAAGCAGAAAATATAGAACTTGATGTGCTCTATGAAGATAATGATATTATTGTGGTAAATAAATCTCAGGGAATGATAGTACATCCGGCTGCAGGAATATATACAGGCACTTTGGTAAATGCACTTTTAAATCACTGTAAAGACTTATCAGGTATAAATGGAATTGTAAGACCAGGTATAGTACATAGAATAGATAAAGATACTTCTGGAATACTTGTTATTGCAAAAAATGACAATGCCCACAATAAATTATCAGAGCAGCTAAAAGACCATTCTATGACTAGAGAGTATATAGCTTTAGTAGAAGGGAGCATAAAAGAAGAGAAGGGAACTTTGAGCAAACCTATTGGAAGACATAAAAAAGATAAAATAAAAATGGCAGTTGTAGAAGATGGGAAAAAGGCCACTACCCATTATGAAGTAATTGAAAGATTTAAAAATTATACTTTAATTAAATGTATACTTGAGACAGGAAGAACCCATCAGATAAGGGTACATATGTGCTACTTAGGGCACCCTGTTGTGGGAGATCCGGTGTACGGTTATAAAAAGCAGAAATTTAACTTAAAAGGCCAGCTGCTTCATGCCCAAAAATTAGGTTTTATACACCCTACTACAGGTAAATATATGGAATTTCAAGTAGAAATACCGGAGTATTTTAAGAGAATAATAGATATTTTAGAGAGTTAATAGTGAAAAGTTAAAGAACAAATAGTGAAGATTTTCGGTATGTACCGAAAATCTACCAAATTTGAACTTTATACTTTAATTATGTTTTTATTTTGAGTTTTTTAATTCCGTAGCACTTTGTTCAGGTAGTATTAAATTTAATATTATTCCTATAATAGTTGCAAGTGCAACTCCCGATATTTGTACTGGTGAACCTGCTACACTAAAGTTTAAAGAAGCTCCTCCTATACCTATTACAATTATAACAGAGGCTAATATAAGATTTCTATTCTTGCTAAAGTCTATTTTTTCTTCTACGAATATTCTAAATCCAGAAGAAGCTATTATGCCGAAAAGCAGTATACTTACCCCACCTATTACAGGCATAGGCATATTTTGAATTAAAGTGGCTACAGGTCCTATGAAAGAAAGAATTATAGCTATTACGGCAGCACCGCCTATAACCCATACACTATATACTTTAGTTATAGCCATAACTCCTATGTTTTCTCCATAAGTTGTATTAGGGGGTCCGCCGGTAAAACCTGCAAACATGGTGGCTACGCCGTCTCCGAGTATGGATCTGTGAAGACCTGGATTTTTTGTAAAATCCCTTCCCACTACATTGTTTGTTACATAGACATGTCCTACGTGTTCTGCCAGGGTTACAAAGGAAATAGGAGCCATAAGTATCATGGCATTTATATTAAATTTAGGAAACATAAAAGGCGGCATTTTAAAGAAGCTGCTTGTCATTATTGAGTCTATGGCATGTCTTGGTACGACACCTAAGACTAAGGAAGATATATATCCTACCACCATAGCTATCAATATAGGAATTACTCCAAAGAAACCTTTAAAATACATACTTCCAATTACACCTATAGCTAGTGTAACTACTGAAACTGTCATCCATGCCCATCTTGGTACACTCTGCATTTGATCATTTACAAATGAAGGGTTGAAGCCAGCCCAATTTATAGCTGTGCTTGCAAGACCTAATCCTATAACTATAACTATAGATCCTACAACTATAGGGGGAAGAGCTCTATTGAGCCAGTTTATTCCACAAAATTTTATTATGATTGCTACAATTATATAAACAAATCCTGCAGCTATTACACCAGAAAGCATGGCTTCCGGGCCGTAATTTTTTGACGCTATAAGTATAGGAGTTATGAAGGCAAAAGAAGAACCTATATATGCAGGAAGTTTAGCCTTAGTACAGAGTATATATAGAAGGGTTCCCACACCACTGCAAAATAATGCAATAGATGGACTCATGCCCGTAAGGATTGGCACCAGTATAGTAGCTCCTACCATGGCAAATAAATGCTGGAAACTTAATGGTATGGTAGTACCTATAGGCAACCTTTCTTCTACATCTACATAATTTTTCATTTATAACACTCTCCCTTTTAGTCTCTCGGGACTATCTTAAAAGTTTTACATTTCATATATTTTTACTGAATTACATTTATCCACTTCTGAAATTTCTACAGATACTATTTCATCTCTAGATGTAGGAATGTTTTTACCTACATAGTCAGCTCTTATTGGAAGTTCCCTGTGACCTCTATCAATTAATACAGCCAGTTGTATTAGTTTTGGTCTTCCAGAATGTATGACTGCATCTATTGCAGCTCTTGCTGTTCTACCAGTATAAATCACATCATCTACTAATATAACTTTTTTATCTTTTACATCTAATAGGTTGGGTTTTCTTATAATAGGTTGTTCACATAAGCTGCTTAAGTCATCACGGTAAAGACTTATATCTACACTCTCTACTTTTAATTTAAGTTTTTCAATTTTATAAATATTTTCAGATATTCTCTTTGCTAGGGGATATCCCCTTCTTTTTATACCTATAAGTACTATATCTTCTGCACCTTTATTTTTTTCTATTATTTCATGGGATATTCTAGTTAAAGTTCTGTTTATAGCTTTTTCATCTAGGATAAGTGCTTTTAATTTCAATAATTTCACCTCCTTTTGATTAAGTCCATCCTGTTTTCACCTAAATAAAAAAACCCTTCTCCAAGCGAGAGGGCATAAAATTACCTACTATCTATAGTTGCCTTATTGATCTCACGGGATCATCTTAAAGGATATTAAATTTCTCATTAATTATAAGATAGTTTATAGGGTATTGCAAGCCTTTTCATAAAACTCTATAGCCAGCCATATTTTAAAGAGATTACAAGTTTGTTTTACCCGAACGCTACCATTGCTAATACTCCCATCGCACTCTGTGAAAGCGATTCACACAAAATTAAAAATTTTGGTTCTCT